>JAHIYS010000158.1 GCA_018814965.1 Gammaproteobacteria bacterium | reverse complement strand
TCCTCTTCAGCAGCCATTTATGGCCAGCCACAAACTATCCCTATCGATGTTAATCATCTCAAAAATCCATTAAATCCATACGGACGGTCAAAATTATTTTTTGAAGAGATTTTACGAGATTATGATCAGGTGTATGGTTTAAAATCAGTGAGTCTACGTTATTTTAATGCTGCAGGCGCTGATTTGTTGGGAAGAGTTGGTGAGCGGCATAACCCTGAAACCCATTTAATCCCTTTGCTGTTGCAGGTTGCATCGGGAAAATATAAGAATATTAAGGTTTTTGGTGATGATTATTCTACCAAAGATGGTACTTGTATCAGAGATTATATTCATGTAGTTGATTTATGTAAGGCACATGTATTAGCATTGGGTGCTTTATTAGATGGGCAACAAATCAGTAAGTTTTATAATCTTGGCAGCGGGGAGGGTTGTTCGGTGCTTGAGGTTATTAATTCTGTTAGGAAAGTTACCGGGAAGGATGTTGGCATTATCAATGCCCCAAGAAGGCCAGGGGATCCTACGGTATTAGTTGCTGATGCTACAATAGCCAAACAAGAATTAAATTGGCATCCAAAATATTCTGATTTAGCAACAATTGTAAAGCATGCTTGGCAATGGGAAAATCGTTAGGTTAGGAATCATAATTTTATTATAAAGAGGTATGACAATGAAAATTACTGTCTTTGGTACTGGTTACGTTGGTTTGGTTACTGGAATATGTTTAGCTGAAATTGGACATGATGTGGTATGCGTTGATACCAATGCCGATAAAATTAATATGATTAAGCAGGGTAAATCTCCTATTTATGAGCGTGGTTTAGATGAATTATTAACTAAAAATCTTGCTGCTAAAAAAATAGTTTTTACTACCGATACGATTATGGGGATCGATCATGGCGATTATTTATTTATTGCGGTTGGTACCCCGTCATCAGGTGATGGTTCAGCAGATCTGCAGTATGTTTATACAGTGGCTAGAGATATTGGACAAAATTTAAAGCGTCATGCTGTTGTTATCAATAAATCAACGGTGCCGGTTGGTACTGGTGATAAAGTAAAAGCAATTATTCAAAAAGAGTTAGATAAGCGCCAGGTAGATATTGGTTTTGATGTAGTTTCAAACCCTGAGTTTTTAAAGCAAGGGGATGCGGTTCAAGATTTTATGAAATCAGATCGAATTATTATTGGCGCTGAGAATGACGAGGTTTTTAAGAAGATGTGCAATTTATACGAATCTTTGCCTACAAAGATAGTTTTAATGGATGTGCATTCTGCAGAATTGTCAAAATATGCCGCTAATGCATTTTTGGCTACAAAAATCAGTTTTATTAATGAGATTGCTCAGTTTGCTGAAAAATTTGATGCTGATGTTGAGAAAGTTAGAGAGGGGATTGGAAGCGATTCCCGTATTGGCTATAATTTTTTACAAGCTGGTTGCGGCTATGGTGGTTCTTGTTTTCCAAAAGATGTTAGTGCTTTGGTCTGGATGGCACGTGAGTATGGGCTTGAGTCGCCACTGTTTAATGCGGTTGAAAATATAAATTTACGTCAAAAACATTTGGTTTTTAATCGATTAAAGAAATATTTTACTGATTTAGAGGGCAAGGTTATTGCTTTATGGGGTCTTTCATTTAAGCCTAATACTGATGATATGAGGGATGCTCCTAGTAAAGTCTTGCTTGAGTCTTTATGGCGTGTTGGCGCTAAAGTTCAAGCTTTTGACCCGGTCGCGATGGATGAGGCAGAGAGAATTTATGGTAAACGTAATGATTTTAAATTATGTAAAACCAAAGAGGAAGCTTTAGACAATGCTGATGTTTTAGTGATTGTTACCGAGTGGGATGATTTTCGTAAACCAGATTTTGAGTTAATAAAAACTAAATTACAGCGCCCAGTTATTTTTGATGGTCGTAATTTATTTAGTCCTAACCAGATGAAAGATTTGGGAATAGAATATTATTGTATCGGGCGTAAAAAGAGTTGATGATTTTAACTTAAATTGGCTGGATAGGGTTATGCAGATGAACTCATTACAGAAAGTGGTCATGGTACTTAAGATTTCAGTGGTTACTGTAATAGATTCACTGCAAGTTATTTTCGCTACTTTTTTTTTAAAAAACAAACAGGTTCATGCTCATCGAATAGTTTTGGCCTGGGCGAGAAAGATTTTACGATTCTTAAGGGTTAAATATACAGTTTTTGACCCTTATGTCCTTGATTTTTTTTCTGATCGCCCCTATATCATCATGAGTAATCATGCAAGTCATTTTGATATTCCGTTAATGTATACCACTTTTTCCAAGCAGAGTCTGGGGATGATTGCTAAAAAGGAGTTATTTAGATTTCCTATTTTTGGCAGGGGGATGAAGATTGCTGGGTGTATTTCTATCGATAGAGAAAATAGGCAGCAAGCGGTCAAAGATCTGGCTGCTGCTAAAAAAAGCATGCTAAATGGAGTTAGGCTTTGGATTGCACCAGAGGGCACTCGCTCACTTACGGGCAAAATGGGGGTATTTAAAAAAGGAGGGTTTAAGATAGCGTTGGATACTCAAGCTATTATTGTGCCAGTTACCATAGTTGGAGCTGGTAAAATATTGCCAGCAAAAACTTTTGATTTCAGTATGGATGAAAAGGTAGAGGTGCATATTGGTAGGCCTATTGATACAACCGACTATCAGCTAAAGGACTTGCCGCAATTGATTGCTGATACATGTAGGGCGATATCTGATAATTTAAATCAATGAGTAGATATTGAGGCCATGAACTTTTTATATTGCGGTTATTGAGTGCGGTGAAGTCATCGAGGTTATGTGGTGCAGTCATTGCGAGCGTAGCGAAGCAATCCAGGGACATGAGTATAAAATCAAGTATTGCTCGTTATTTGTTTTTTGTAATGCTATAAAAGCAATAATGATAAATTTAGTATATGGGAGATAAATATGAACGAAACTACCAAGACAGAAACATTAGGTTTTCAGACCGAAGTTAAACAGTTATTACAGTTGGTTACGCACTCTTTGTATAGTAATAAAGAGGTGTTTTTGCGTGAATTGATATCCAATGCTTCTGACGCTGCAGATAAATTACGTTTTGAGGCCATAGCTAATCCGGAATTTTATGAAAATGATAGTGAGCTAAAAATCTGGATTGATTTTGATCCTAAAGCAAAAACAATTACAGTGCGCGATAACGGTATTGGAATGAGTCGCGAAGAGGTGATTGCTAATTTAGGAACTATTGCTAAGTCTGGAACCAAAGAATTTTTGGCTGCTCTTACAGAATCACAAACTAAAGACGCGAATTTAATTGGTCAGTTTGGTGTTGGTTTTTATTCTAGCTTCGTGGTTGCAGATAAAGTTACGGTCAAAACTCGTCGTGCAGGATTGGGAAAAGATGCAGGGGTATTATGGGAGTCAAATGGTGAGGGGGAGTTTACCATTGCAAATATCGAACAAGATGCCCGTGGCACAGAGATCACTTTGCATTTAAAGGCAGAGGATGTTGATCTTTTGGATCATTGGCGTTTACATCAGATTATTGTTAAATATTCCGACCATATTGTATTGCCTATAATTATGAAAAAACCTTTGGCTGAAAAGGAGACGGTAGCCCAGGAGGAAGTAGTAAATAAAGCAACAGCGCTTTGGGTTTTGCCAAAGAAAGATATTAAAGATGAGGAATATAAAACGCTATATAAACATATTGGCCACGATTTCGAAGACCCATTGGTATGGAGTCATAACCGGGTTGAAGGGAAATTAGAGTATATAACATTGCTTTATATCCCTGCTCATGCGCCCTTTGACTTTTGGACGCGAGAAAAGAGAAGGGGCCTCAAGCTTTATGTCCAAAGAGTTTTTATAATGGATGATGCTGAACAATTACTACCTAATTACTTACGGTTTGTTTCAGGGATTGTTGATGCCAAAGACCTGCCATTAAATGTTTCAAGAGAGATTTTACAAAACAATCGTGTTATCGAACAGATCCGTTCAGGTATTGTCAAGCGTGTTTTAGATATGTTGGAGAAAATGGCGGCTAGTGATCCAGAGAAATACACTAAGTTTTGGCAAGCTTTTGGTAATGCCTTAAAAGAAGGTGTGGTAGAAGATTTTGCCAATAAAGAGCGTATAGCTAAATTGTTCAGATTTGCTTCTACTAGAAATGATGGCGATGAACGAAATGTTACCTTCGATGATTATATACAGCGGATGTCTTCGGACCAAAATGAGATCTATTATATAACCGCGGAGAATTTTAATGCCGCGAAAAATAGTCCTTATCTAGAGATGTTTAGAAAAAATAATATTGAGGTATTATTGCTCGATGATCGGATTGATGAGTGGTGGTTGTCACATTATCAAGAGCATCAGGGTAAAAAACTTCAGGCGATTACTAAAGGTGATGTAGACATCAGTAAGTTGGTTAAAGATAAGCCTCAAGAGGATGCCAAGAAGTTAAAAACAGATTATGAAGAGGTATTAAAGAAAATGCAGGAGGTTTTAGCTGATAAGACGACAGAGGTACGTTTGAGTGAGCGTCTTACTGATTCCCCTGTTTGTATAGTGACTACATCTGATGATCTTAGTTTTAACATGCAGCGTATCATGTCATCTTTTGGACAAAATGTGCCGAAAGCCAAACCAATCCTCGAGCTTAATCCTGAGCATAAATTAATTCAGAATTTGCGTGATATAACTGATGAAAAACTTTTTGCCGAATGGACCAATTTATTTTATGACCAGGCTTTATTGATTGCTGGTGGTAAATTGGAAGATGTTGCAGGATTTACTAATAGAATGAATCACTTGTTGCAAGGATAGGTGTGGGTGCGGTTTCTCTGTCGCTGCGAGCCCAGCATTGTTCGCTGGGCTTGGCAATCCAGGGACAAAACAATTCAACAATATCTTGTTAATCAATTATGTAACCTTTGCAATTACTAGTGTTAGCAAAGTAGGAAAGGTAGTTTATTACCCCGGGGATGTTTTTGCACGAATGATCTTTTTGGTTTTTTTGCAAAAAATCAGACTGTTGCTTGTTATAAAGATGTAAAATAACCGAGAGAACGTTTCAAATAATTATTAATAACCACTTTTATTTCAACACTTTGTGGCCTAATAACTAAGATTATAATTTCTCGTTATATCAGACGGAATCTTTTTTAATTCTCTTAATAATTCCTTAATACTTTATCCAAAAATATCTGCTAATATCGCGCCTTAAATAAACATTAAGAGATTGAGTTGGATATGAATAAAGTAATTAAATTTTTACTTACGCTGTTTTTTGTTTCCATAATATTTGGTGAGCAGTTTTGTTATGCAGAGGAAGATTCTGGGCGTGGTCTTGTTGTCTATAGCGAAAAGACAACGCCTATAGCTGAGGGAGTATCGTTTAGAGGTATAATCCCTTTTGGTGGATATGATGATGGTATCAGCATAAAAATGGAGGGGATGAGCTCGCATACTTTGGCTCCCAATGAGATAACCAAGGTAACTTTGGTTATCGAAAACAAAGGGATAGAGCCATTTATAATAAATGGTTTATCGGCAGAGAGCTTATTTGTTAATGGTGAATATTCTGTCGGGGGAGACTGTGACTATCAATTACTTCCTGGTTCGGAATGTAGATATTCTTTTCAGGGTACTGTTGTATCTGGTAGTTTAATTGGCAGCCATACCCATATAGGTGTTGAGTACAAAATCGGCAGAAAAATGATGCCAAAAATTCTTGTAAGACCTTGGCCGAAGATGTTGTCTTCTAATGATCTCTTGGATTTTTCAATTTATAATGAACTGAGTTTTAAAAATATTTCTGAACACCGTATGAAGATATTGGGTGTGATAGTATTGCCCTATCTTGTAATAGAAGAAAATTACGGTGAATTAGAGGAATTTTTTAAAAATGCCATAGTTTTGAATCCAGAAAAGAAAGAGGTAAATTCTGACGATATTTTTATGGTTAGCATTCCTGCCATCAATAGAGATAATATTTTTTCATTTAATGACGATACTAACAACGCTAATGGGGATGTTTATACAGTGGTTGTTAAATACCTAAATACGGAAGATAACAACGTAAAAATGGAAAAAGTTTTTTTAAGAAATTTGGGGCAAGTAAAAGCTGATAGTGGAGTGAATTCAGGAGAGAAAATGCAAATTGATTTTGCTGATCCTGCTCTTGCCCCTATGATAGTTGAAAACTATGTTGAGAATTCACCAATAGGGGAAGCTGAAAATGAAGTAACAGAAAATCCTAATAGTGTTGCTGATTATCCAAAGCATAAAAAAGGTATTTATGAAAGGTTGCTTCCTTATTGCACTCCGAAGAACCTGGCTATTTTGGGTGTAACAACCATAGTAGTGGTTGGAGGCCTCTATTGGTATTGTTCTAGTAGTACAGTGGTAGATGGAGCAAAAGCAGTAAATGTAGCAAAGGCAGCGGCAGCAGAAGCGGCAGCAGAAGCGGCAGCAGCGGCAGCAGCGGAGAAAGCAGCGGCGAACGCAGCGGCTTTGAGTGCTCTGTCTCCATCACATACGCGTAGCGGTCTTGGATTTAAGAAGTGGGAATAAAAAATTGGTGGGTCAGATAATTTTTTGTGTTGTTTGTTATGTTGGTGTGTTGTTTATAATTTAACAATTGGAGGAGTGGTAAATGAATATTTTGACAAATAGTGAAATAAAAAAAGTAGCAGGTGGTGTGCAGCCGTATATAAGAGTTAGTTATAATGATACTGCAACTGCACAAAAAGGCGATCCTTATGTATCTTTTTTATATTTTGGCAGTGGTGTTGATATTGGTACGCAAAGAGAAGTGTATGATCTGGTTAGACCGGTGACTGTGGAAATAGATTCAAAAATGAAAACTAAGAGTTCGGCAAGATTTAAATGGAAAACGGAAAAATTTGATGCTTAGCATGTTTGTAAAAACCGAATGATTGTTATATATGTTTATGGGTATTTTTAAAGTTAGTTGTATTTTATGAGGATAATTAAATGAAAGTATTAAATGAAAAAGAAGTATTTGCTGTATGTGGCGGTAGTGGTATTTTTGAATGCGGTATTTATAATCCTGGTCTAGAGGATATTAAATCAGGTAATTTTACTGTTAATAGAGTTGCTAC
>JAHIYS010000157.1 GCA_018814965.1 Gammaproteobacteria bacterium | reverse complement strand
AACATGTCAAGCACGTTAAAGAAAATGTTGCAAATAAATCTTTCTCGCGTGATATCAGTTGTCCAAGATGCGGAAATACTTTAGTTTTTAGAACAGCAAAGACAGGCGCAAATGCCGGTAATGACTTTTATGGCTGTAGTACTTATCCAAAATGCAAATATACGAAGAATAGCTAGATATGAAACTATTAATATTTTTGGTCTTACCATTTGTGCTTTTTGCAGACACCGGTACACTCGTGAAAGTAGTAGATGGTGATACGCTGCATTTTAAAACAAACAATAAAGTTGTTAAATGCAGAATTCAGCACATAGACACTCCCGAATCATCAAACAATGATAAAAATCAGCGCGATTTAAGCCATTGCAGCGGTGCAACAGCAAAAGATATGTCCTCTGCCGGCGAAAGTGCTACAAGAGCTGCTAAAAGGCTTTTGACGATTAACAAAGAGTACGAGTACGATGTTAATGGCAAGGACCGATATGGAAGGTCTATTTGTATCGTAAAGCTTGGGGACAGCACATTTAATGAGCAAATGATACTAGACGGCTACGCCGTTCCATATCGCCAATATATGAGTCCTTCTGAAATCAGACACTACAACTCTCTACTAGATAAGGCAAAAAGCGGGCGAGTTGGGTTATGGGGTGACAGACAAAACAGTATGGAGTGCCTAGATGAAGCAAGGAAATAATTTAAGAGTAAAAGGATAGAGAACCTAGAAAAAAGACATCCTCATATTTTGTGATAAAAGTTTTAGTTCTCATACTTTGCATTTGAGAAAGATTGAAAACGAAATGAAAAAAGGCTAAAATTAATAGATTAAAAGGCTTACTTTTATATCTTTCTGATGCATAATACTGTAACATACAATTAAATTTAAGTAGCTATATACGAGGGTGGAGGTGATGCAGATATGATAATCGATTCTTTTTCCCCATATGAAGAAATGATTGCATACGAAACATTATGGAATAGAAAAGGTGCCACAATAAAAAAGATGGCTGAGTATTTAAGCCATACCGATCGTCCTTCCAAAGCACAATTTACTCTTCTCGAAGAAGAAGAAAAAGAAGAAATAGATAATTATTTTTCAAATATAGAAAAGAACTTTTCTATCATTACCTCTGAAAGCTATCAATATCCACTAGCACTAAAAGATCCGGATCATCAAATAAAATTATTATATTATAAAGGTGACTTAGGGTTACTTGATGCACCCAAAAGAATTTCTATTGTTGGAGCAAGAAAAGCTTCACCAGAAGGTCTTAGAAGAGCAGCAAAGTTAGCAAGATTATTGGTAAGCAAAGGATATATTATTGTTTCTGGTCTTGCAGAAGGAATTGATACAGCGGCAATGACGGCAGCAATCGCAGCAGGAGGCAAAGTCATAGGAGTAATAGGCACTCCAATAAATGAGTATTATCCAAAAAATAATATTGATTTACAAAATGAAATCGCTGAGAATCATTTGCTAGTAAGCCATGTACCTATATATAGATATGCTCACGAACATTTCAATACCAAGCGTTTTTATTTTCCTCAGCGTAATGTAACAATGGCAGCTATTTCTGATGCCACTATTATCGTAGAGGCTTCTGAAACATCAGGAACATTAACACAAGCAAGAGCTTGTGTCTCAATGAGCAGAAAATTATTTATATTAAATTCATGTTTTGAGAATAGTGATATTTCATGGCCTGCTAAATATGAAGCGAAAGGTGCAATTAGAGTTAAAGACATCGGTGATATATTGAAAGGCTTGGGTGAATAAAATGCCATTAACCAAATATGATTATAACTTGCATCCAAGGCCTCACTTAACAGCAAGCGATGTATGCTATTACTTTATGGAACATACAGTAGGTGGGTATGCAGCATCACCAAATAATAGTAAAATTTAAAACTTTAAAAAACCTGTAAGTGTTAAAGATACTAATCAGTGGGCACACAAGCAAAGAGCCATAAGAGACTTTATTGACGACTTAGGCTCAATTACTTTTCAAGATAAACAAAATGAAATAATGGTTGTCCCTGGTATTACATCAAAGCCAAGATCAGATAGTGAATGGGATGACCGGATCGATAAAGTGGCGGAAGGCTTTGCGGATAAATTCTCACATTTAAGTATTGGCAAAATTATTGATACAAGAGATGCAGTTGTTCCTTCAAGTCACGGGGGTGGAAGGGATATGACAATAATAAAAAATAATACAATATGGGATGGTCACTGCCCTGAAGCCGCAGATACAATTATTATCGTAGATGATGTCCTGACAACAGGAGCACATTTTAAAGCGTGGAAAGAATTTATTTTGGAAAACTGTCCAAATGTAAATAAAGTTATAGGTGTTTTTTGGGCGTTACATACTTAATTTAATAATGTTTTCATACCAATGAAGCCTATCGGGACCGTTCATAAATATTTGTATATAAAAAAATACCATCTATTTTTTTATTACTCAAAACAAGTTTCCTTGATATCTTTTTGTTTTAGGTGGATAAAATAATCCGATAATGGTGTACGGATTTTTAGATTTTCTGATGTGCATTTGTTTCATAGTTCCTAAAAAAAGATATAAGTCTCTTTCGTTTATCATCCATAAAAGTTTATCTTTGACTTTTTGAATGGCGATTTCATCCCCATCATGTTTACAATTTAAATAAAGCTGTGGGATCTCCCAATCAATCACACTCATGGAACTTATTTTGCCAGTATCATCTTCAATTTTGAGTTTAAATTTGTATGGAATATGTGGCATACCCGTAAATTCTATCTCGCAGTTCTCTGTGTCAAAAAGTGTTCTATTTACATTCATATATTCTTTTTTTTATTTTTCCGTTAGTTCTTCTATGGGATTGTTTACTATCACTATGTCAAGGAATTTTGAGGGTTTGAATACGCACAAGGATAGCGTATTAGTTTTTGTTGCACCATCTATTATTGATTGCAGGTTTGTATATACTTTGGTATTTTCAAATAAAAGTTGCTTACGTCTTCCCCACTCTTTGTCAGGAGGAATATTCTCTAAGATTTTAATTGATGTAGTATTTATTTTATGACTCTCAATTCTAGGATCGCTTGAGTCAGGAATTATTTCGGCTTTTATCCAAGTATATTTTTTAAACTGTTTATACTCTTCTAGACTTCTAAATGGGATAGGATAAATACGTACCCATTCTCCACTTCTATTAATTCCAGCTGTACAAACTAATTCTTTATATTTTTTTGAGCGTGTGGGGTATGTTTTTGCTATTACGAAGATATCTTCAAACATTATGCCCCATAAGCCTTGATTAAAATTAGTTAAATGTTATTATACTCTAATTGATAGTTGTTATGAAGTACTTTTGCTATAACACCTCTGTGACAATACTCAATATCTCTTTCAAAGCAAGTGAGCGCGATGTTTTCATGTTTTGAAAGATCTGAAATATATTGTAGTGCTTTCTGTGCCTCCACGGTTTGTATTGTAGTAGATTCATATTCTTTAAATAGTATTTTGTAATCCTCTAGTGTATTAAGGACTTGTCTATCTTCTGATTCTATGCCAAGCTCGGGTAAGTGTATATATTTAATGCCTACTTGTTCTAAAGCATGCTTTAACATATTTTTAGAAAATCCAAATTTCATACTGAAGGGATTTTTCCGTACATCACATAATGTTTGTATATTATTAGCGAGCAATTTATTGATGTAATTTTCAAATGTTATACCTTCGTAACCTATAGTGAAGAAGTCTTTCTTATTCTCTTGAAAAAGAGCATCTTGTTTTTTATATGGTTTGATTGAAAATTTGTGAGCAATCCTACTGTTCATTGTGTAATAAGGATAGTTCTTATAGACATATGCAATTAAGTTGTTGCCGGATAAATCCTTGTATTTTTGTACAAATTTGTTTAACGATACCCTATCTGTTTCTTTCAAGTCATTAATATAATCTACATTATTGCTGGGCAGTTCAATTTCATTGGTTGCTTCATTTAAATAAAGAAAACCATAATTATGCATTGTTTTTAAATCGCTATTGGCTTGAAAGGAATAGCACCCATAATGATAGGGAATAAACTCATACACTTTCTTTTTTGCTCCATATTCTTCAACAAATAAAAATAACAATTTCTGCAAATCAAGTTTAGATAATTTACCATTAAATGCCTGTATTAAGGCTAATAATAACTTTTGTCTGTTGAAAGTAGGTTTTGTTTTCATGTGATTTTCCAATACTTATATTTTAGCATAATCTTAAGTTTTTATTAGTTGGTTTGTAATAATTTAGCAATTTTTTTATCAAGAAAGGCGCGTTTTAATTTTGATAAATGGTCGATATAAAGAATTCCTTGTAAGTGATCGCATTCATGTTGGATGCAGCGTGCAAGAAAGCCCTCAGCTTCAAATTCTAGTTTATTGCCATCAATATCAAGCGCCACAACATTAATTTTAGAAGCTCTTTTTATTCTAGCAGATATCATTGTTGGGCATACTGACATGCAGCCTTCTTCACAGATAGTATCACCCTCTGTCGCTGTGATTTGTGGGTTTATTAAACAAAGGATGCTGTCTTGGCTTTTGTTCCCTGATGGATTGATAACTACGATGCTTGGTGGCTCCCCAATATCTAATTGGGTGGATGCTAATCCGGCACAACTTTCCTGATCAAGCAGGGTATCAGTCATGGTTTCTATAATTTTTTGGATTTTTGTTGCCTTTACATCGGTTACTGGATGACTTTTTCGGCGTAAGCGTAAATCCGGGTATTGTAGTATTTCTAAAATCGACATAAAGTTTAGTAGTTAAATTTTTTATAGATTATATCATAACCAATTGGTTTAAATGAAATCAATAGTATTATAGCAGGAATCGTTTGAAATCGCCTAAGTACAAAATAAATGCTGAAGAATCAAGATTGCGTAGTCTTCTTTTATTGCTCAATACTACTCATTTGATTTTTAGTTTGGGTATAAGGCTCTTAGATTTATTTCCAAATATTGATGAGTTATTTTTGCAAAATACTGACGATTTAGTTAAGTTGGGATTTAAAGCTAACGATATAATTATATTAAAAAATTCTAATTGGCAGGTTATAGAGAAAGACTTGTTTTGGGCTAAGCAAGATGGGCATCATATTATTACTATTTATGATGATGCTTATCCTAGTTTGTTAAAGGAGACTCAAAACCCACCTTTGCTGCTTTTTGCGGTTGGTGATATAGGTTTATTAAAATCTCCACAACTAGCAATTGTTGGTAGCAGAAATCCAACGCCTATTGGGGTTGAAATCGCATTTGGTTTTGCAAAAGAGTTGTCCCAGATTGGTCTGGTTATCACAAGCGGATTGGCTATAGGGATTGATGCTGCTTGTCATGAAGGAGCAATAGATGGTTTGGGTAAGACAATTGCGGTTATGGGGACAGGGTTAAACCATATATATCCAGCAGGCAATGTTGCGTTGTCTCAAAAAATCATTGCATCCGGTGGTTTGCTTTTATCAGAATTTCCATTAGATGCAAAAGCTCAAGCTTGGCACTTTCCATTAAGAAACCGTATTATCAGCGGTTTAAGTTTTGGTACTTTGGTGGTTGAAGCAACAATGCGTAGTGGTTCATTGATTACAGCAAGAGTTGCAGGGGAGCAGGGTAGGGATGTATTTGCGATTCCAGGATCAATTTATAATTTGGCATCTCGAGGTTGCCATCATTTGATTCGCCAAGGAGCGAAGTTAGTTGAAAAACCTATGGATATTTTGGAGGAATTTCCAGATTTTATTAAGGTTTTATGTGTACAGCAAGGGGTTTTTGAGAAGGCTAAAGGAAAAAATAAACTTGATTGTGAACATAAGAAACTGTTAGATTGTATGGGATTTGAGAGAACAGGCATCGATGTTTTGGCAGCAAGAGCCAATTGGTCGGTATCGCGAGTAGGTATAGTGTTGCTAGAGTTAGAGCTTAAGGGATTGGTTAAGGCAAGCTTAGGTGGTTACCTTAGGGTTTGCTCCGAACTATCATGATTGATTAATTAATTGTTAGCCTGAGTTTAGATTTTTAAAACAAGAGCTTGTTGGAATAGAGATATTGGAAGGATAAATGAAGCAAAGTATTGTTGAAGTTATTGCTTATTTGTTAGAGATAAGTAGTTCGCCAGCAGTTGACGTTGATAGTTCTTTTGCTGATCAGATAGTGATTCAGCAAAGGCTAGAGGATGCTGGTTTTGGAAAAGATATAGTTTCCCAGACTTTTGAGTGGTTAACTGAGTTAATTGAACAGCAAAGTTGGTACGCGACTACTACGCTTGATGCTGATGCTGTATCTCAAAGAACTATTCGTATTTTTAATCCAGATGAGAGCATTAGGATTGGTTTAGAGGCGCGTAATTTTATTTTATCTTTAGAGTACCTGGGTGTTTTAGATACAAACATGAGAGAGATTGTAGTAAGTCAGTTGATGTTTCTTAATCAGAGGACGGTAGAATTGATAGATGTAAAATGGGTGGTGCTTTTAGTATTGATGAGCAAGGCTAATAAAAATATCCAGGATTTGCATGGTTATTTATTGGCAACTATGGCGCCTGAGGTATAAGAAATCTCTAAACGGGATGTTATGACAAAGAATTTAGTAATTGTTGAGTCTCCTGCCAAAGCGGCGACTATAAAAAAATATTTAGGTAAAGATTTTACGGTGCTTGCATCCTATGGTCACGTCCGTGATTTGATTCCAAAGAACGGTGCTGTTGATACCGACCATGATTTTGCCATGAATTATGATGTTATAGAGAGAAATGCTAAGCATGTTACTGCTATTACTAAGGCACTGAAAGAATCTACGGCATTTTATCTTGCTACTGACCCTGATCGTGAAGGGGAAGCTATTGCGTGGCATATTTGTGAATTAATGCGCGGCAAAAAAGCATTAAAGAAGCAAGCGGTGCATCGGGTTGTATTTCATGAGATTACTAAATCAGCCGTAACTGAAGCGATATCCAAGCCTCGCGACATATCTATGACTTTAGTGGATGCTCAACAAGCGCGACGAGCTTTAGATTATCTTGTGGGATTTAATTTATCTCCGTTATTATGGAAAAAAATTCGTTATGGCCTTTCAGCAGGACGCGTGCAAAGCCCAGCTTTACGTATGATTGTTACTCGTGAAGAGGAGATTGAAAAATTTATCAATCAGGAGTATTGGACCATTTCTTCTGATAATTCTTTTTCTAAACAAGCGTTTAGTGCCAGATTAACTGAATATCAAAGTAAAAAGCTAACCCAGTTTTCGATTGTTAATAAAGAACAAGCAGATGCAATAAAAGCTGACTTAATTAGCATTGCTGCTGGCAAACTAAATGTAATTAAAGTAGATAAGAAACAACGCAAACGTAATCCAGCGGCCCCATTTACCACCTCTACTTTACAACAGGAAGCATCGCGTAAATTAGGTTTTTCAGCTAAACGTACCATGATTAATGCTCAAAGATTATATGAGGCTGGGCGCATAACATACATGCGTACCGACTCAGTTAATTTAGCAGCAGAGGCCATTGCTGAAACTCGAGAGGTGATTGTTGAGCGTTTTGGTGCCAAGAATGTGCCGAAGGAACCTGTTTTCTATAAGACTAAATCAAAAAATGCCCAAGAAGCTCATGAGGCTATCCGTCCTACATCAAGTAAGCTATTGCCAGAAGATTTAGAAAGTGTTTTAGAACCGGAGCAATTTAAATTATACAATTTGATTTGGCGCCGTACTATTGCTTGTCAAATGATCCACGCTACTTTTGATACTGTGGCTATTGATTTGAGTTGTGGTGATGGCAATGTGTTGCGCGCTAATGGTTCAGTTATAACTGAACCTGGATTTCTTGCAGTTTATCATGAGGATGTTGACGATGCTGTTTCTGATGATGATAAAATACTGCCACCAATGAAAGTTGGTGATGTTGTAGATTTATTAGAAATTGATAATGAGCAGCATTTTACTGAACCTCCACCGCGTTATAGTGAAGCAAGTCTAGTCAAGACTCTTGAGGAATATGGTATTGGTAGGCCATCAACCTACGCTAATATTATTGATACTTTACTTAGTCGAGAGTATGTCATTTTGGAAACTAAAAGATTTAGACCTACCGATGTTGGTAGAGTTGTGAATAAATTTTTGACTAATTATTTTCCTAAATATGTTGATTATAAATTTACGGCACATTTAGAGGATGAATTGGATGATATCGCCAGTGGCAAATATAAATTTTTGGATCTAATGCATGAGTTTTGGGGCCCGTTTAAGAAGTTGATTGACGATATAGCTGAAAGTGTAAAGCGCTCTGATGTAACGCAAGAAGCTTTAGATGAGAAATGTCCAAAATGTGGTAAGCAGCTTACTTTACGGTTGGGTAAGAAGGGTAAATTTATTGGTTGTAGCGGTTATCCAGAATGTGATTACACTGCAAATGTTGATAATGAAAAAAATATTATTGAAACTGAGGTGGTAGCAGATAGGGTTTGTCCAGAATGTAAGTCACCGCTACATATTAAGCTAGGGCTGTATGGTAAGTTCATTGGTTGTAGTAATTACCCTAATTGTAAGTTCATGGAGCCTCTAGAGAAGCCAGCTGATACAGGGGTAAAATGTCCGGAGTGTGGTGAAGGTACGATGCTAAAACGAAAATCACGTTATGGTAAGTATTTTTATTCATGCGAAAGATACCCAAAATGTAAATATGCGGTTTGGAATGAACCTTTAAATGAAAAATGTCCTAAATGTGGTTGGAAAATATTAACTTCAAAGACCACTAAAAGGTATGGCACAGAAAAAGTCTGTCCGCAAAAAGAGTGTGGTTATACCGATAGAGTTAAGGATTAGCTTTTGTTTCGGCAATGATATACTCGAAGCGTTATTGATGTAAAGGTCGCATAATTCGTTGTTTCTTAAAGCAGCGTTGGTAACTGGAGCCAGCATTTCTACCTGATGCCTTGTATGTCATTGCGAGGAGCGAGCGTAGCGAACGACGCGGCAATCCATTTGATAGATTACTCTCTCATTAGCTATGTATTGATTTAAGTCCAGTAGGAGCAGGATTTATCATCCGTATTATTTGTATTATAAAGCTAGCAGCTCCATCTGGCTTGTTACTACTAATTTACACGCAGTAGGAGAATATATCATCCTCTTCTCCTTTGCAGTCATAGCAATATAACTCCCAGTTTACACAGCATATCTGTCTACATTCTAAATAGTCTGTTGATGGTATTTTAAAGGCGTTTGAGCGAGGGGATAGTGCATTGCTGCATTCACATTTCCCGCCGCCATAGATTTGTTCTATTTCGTTAAGTGATAGATCTAGCATAAATTTGTTTCCTTATTGAATTTAATTAGGGATATTTGAGTCAACAATTATAGAACTCTTCAATATTATAACACGGGTCGAATCTCATTCAAGCCAGATCAAACTAGCCATTCTTCCGCTTTTTTCTCCATTACGACGATATGAATAAAACAGATCTTTTTGGGTGAAAGTGCAATATTCCCCACCATATACTTTAGATACGCCATTATCTTTTAATGCATTGGTAGCAAGCAGATAGATGTTTGCTAAAAATTTATTACCATGTTTAGTAAATGCTGATCTGTTTTCTGATAATTGTTTCGAGAAGATCTCATAAATCTCTTGGCTGACTTCAAAAGCATCAGGACCTATTGCCGGCCCTAGCCACGCTATTAGTTTGGATGGATCAATACCCATCATTTTTATAGTTGATTGGATCATGCCATTAGCGATCCCTTTCCAGCCAGCATGGATTGCAGCGACTATTGTGCCATTTTGATCGCAAACAAGGATTGGAACGCAATCAGCGGTCATAACTACACATACATTACCAGCAGTACAACTAAACGAGGAATCTGCTACCACCGGGGTTGGTAGAGAGTTTGTTTCAATATTTACTGCAATATTAGAGTGTTCTTGCTTTAGCCAAAAGGGCTCTTGGTTTAGATTTAATTCTTGAATTAATTTATTGCGGTTTGCTATAACTTTTTGGGGGTTATCGCCAGTATGTAAGGCTAAATTAAAGCTATCGTATGGTGGTTTGCTTACGCCGCCAGCTCGAGTTGTTGTATATGCCCTAATATTTTTTGGTGCCGGCCAGTTGGGTTTGATGTAATTATTCATATGATATTACCGTGCTAAATAGATCATCTTTAGGAGTGATATAGATTGATCGTTCCTCTTTTTTGGTTGGAGCTTTATTTTTGAAATTAATTTTATCAGGAAGTTGGGTCATTATTACAATTGGCGTTTGTTCGTTTCCTTCGCCGGTTACTAATGTAGCTGTTGTTGCCAAGCTATCTAGCAAATTGATTTGGGTTACTTTGAGATCTTCTCCAAAAACATCTTTTTGCCCAACATAGTTATATATTGGATTAAAGCCGCACCAGCCGATGGTTATTCCGGTTACGCCTAAGCGAAGTGGAGTTATATTGCTATCGGTGATAATAACCCCTAGGTTTTTAATTTGATGTTTTTGGCGTAGATGTTCCCAGATTTTTTTAGCGGTTAATTGCGGTTTTTTAGGAAGTAGCACATAGGAATCATCACAATTTGATTCATCTATTCCAGCATTCGGAATCAAACGATGATCTTTTAGGGTTAAATAGAAGTTCGGTTGTTTTTTTGGCGGTTCGAAGCAGAAATCTGATTCTTTTTTAATAAGGTTAATTTTGTTCTTATTTTTACTAACGAGGCGGTTTTCACTAATCCCGATGATTTTACTGGCAATTGCTACTATTGAATTTTCGGTTAATTTAGTGATATAAGTATCAAGAATGTCTGAAATAGATTCTTTAGGTTTTATTTTGTGTGTTTTGATGGTCGTTATCTTCATAGTTAATAATTTTATATTATAGAATTTAGTTTTGCTACGATAAAAAGGGGTATATTTTATCGCAGGTATAGATTTATTATTGAATTAAAGAACAAGGTGGCTTAATGGTTAATAAATTAGATGGTTGGAATAATTTTTATTTGGAATATGGTGGTCAGGATATTATGTTGGTTGATGAAAGTGATGATAATAGCCTGATGTTAGCATTAGACAGGAATATGATTGGTAAATTTGTTTATTTGGCTAGTCATTCGCCTGAAATGATGGTTAATACTAGTGTAGATGCTCTGACTATCAACAGTTATTGTCAGACTGATATGTTCAATATTATTTGTGCTGCTAAATCCTCAGCGGTTGATTCTATAAAGAGAGCAATTGATTCTTTTAAAGATCAGAAGCTCCCTTTTGCTTGGTGGACGGGGTTTGCTTGTGAGCCAGCAGATCTTGAAGTAAGACTAAAGGAAGCTAATCTAGCTAAAGTTGAGCATGAGCTTGGTATGGCGATATCATTGAGCCAGGTAAAAGATCCAGAGGGTAAATCTTCAGAATTAGTTATTGAGTATGTCGATACCTTATTGAAGCTAAATGATTTTATTAAAGTAATAGTAGATTTGGTCCCAGAAGTTGCCAACGCAATTAGTTCATTTTACCATAAAACTAGTCAGACAATCCTAAACAATGATAGCTTGCTCAAGTTATTTGTTGGTTATTTAAATGATAAGCCGATAGCAACTAGCGCCATTTTCTATTTTGCTGGCGTTGTTGGGGTTTGGGATGTTATAACTTCTGTCGAAGCAAGAGGGAAGGGAGTGGGGACGAAAATGATGATTGCAGCTCTTAAAGAGGGAATTAATAGAGGGTATTCAATAGGTGTTCTTACGGCCAGTGAACAAGGGCAATATTTGTATAAAAAGTTAGGGTTTAGATCGTTGCATGAATTTTCTGTTTATAGCCAACAATAAAGGTTATTGGATAGTGGAAGATCGTTTATATGATAGACAACAATTCTCAAGATGTTTTTTTTATGCAGCAGGCGCTTTTTCTTTCTCAAAGAGCTCAATCTTTTGGAGAGGTTCCAGTTGGAGCGGTTGTGGTGATAAACAACGAAATTATAGGGGAGGGGTTTAATTGTCCTATTAGTGCTACAGATCCTACAGCGCATGCTGAAATCATTGCATTAAGAGATGCTGCCAAAAAATTAGATAATTACCGTCTTCCTGGTGTAACGCTATATGTTACTTTGGAGCCATGTGTTATGTGTGTTGGCGCTATGTTGCATGCTAGAATTGATCGTCTCGTGTTTGGAGCCTCTGATCCCAAGGCGGGTGCTGTTGTTAGTGTTTTTAATGTTTTAAGTGAAAAAAAATTGAATCATAGAATTGAATTTAGTGGAGGAATTTTGGCCTCTGAGTGCGGAAAGATATTATCAGATTTTTTTAAAGATAAGAGATAAAAGGGGCTAGATCGTAACGCTGGTGTCTGACCCCTTTATCTGCTTAAAGATAAGAGATAAAAGGGGCTAGATCGTAACGCTGGTGTCTGACCCCTTTATCTGCATATTATCCAATAAGAGTCTTTAATTCAGTAACATGCTCTTGTTCGTCGAGTATAATATGGCGTAATTCATGTTCTAAGGTTTCAAACTCATATGGTAGTTTGTCTTTGTTGTCCATAACCTTCTTATAGATAGTTTTATAAAAATCTATCGCTGTTTTTTCATCATGGAGGTTTATGTCTAGGATTGATTTGATATCTTTACCTGGATGAGTGGCTGCCATCTCCATGCATGGGACACCGCCAAGATAGCTAGCGATCAATTTACGGAATTTTTCTTCATGTTTGGCCTCATCGCCAGCAAGCTCTTGTAGGCGCTCTATGATTGCTTCAGAATTTAGTCCGGATATTTGTTCTGCATGGGCTAAATATTGAATTCGTGCGGCATGTTCTAATCTAAGGGCTTGATTTAGCATTTCAACTAATTCAACTTTAATGTTTTCCATATACATCTCCTTATTTGATTTTAGGTTACTTACAATTGGTAATGATAAAGCATATGAAGTATTGATTGCAAGGTGTTTTCAAGTTGTGGGGATGCTGAAGTCTGAACAAAAATTGTCATCACGAGCTTACGAAGTAAGAGTTTTGGTTGATAGTGAGCACAAAATAAATTCAAGCCCAAAGGGATAGATATAACAGCCCAGGTTAAGTCGCGTTTTTTGCGACGCAGAACTGGGTGGCCCAATGTAGAACGAATCCTAGCCCGAAGCGAAATAAAATTCATTAGTTTGGATTTTTTCTCAGCAATCTATTTCGCTCTACGAGCTTATAATTCAATCTTTACACACCCAGCCCTACGCCGCACAAACAGCGTGCGGCTAAGGCTGGGTGTGTATATTTTGCTTCTTCGAAGCATAATTTTGTTATCTTAATTAAATTCCTATTGCAACAGGCCCATCATATTTCGTCAAAGTCTTTAATAGTTCTTCAAAATCTTTTGGCGGTTTTGCTTCCCATGAGACTAAATTTTCGGTCGTAGGGTGTTGTAGCTCTAGACGGCGTGCGTGTAGTGCTTGACGTTTAAATGGTTCTAATTTTTGACGTAGGGTGGGATGGAGTTTTTCTGATATTGTATTGGTTTTGCTATAGTTGGGATCACCAGTTACGGGGTGCCCAATATGCGCCATATGCACACGAATTTGGTGAGTGCGTCCGGTTTCTAGAAGTACACTAATATGGGTATGCATGCTGAATTGTTTAATTATTCTGTAATGGGTTATTGCCGGCTTACCATTTGATTTTACTGCCATGTGGGTGCGTTTAACTTGATGGCGTCCAATTGGAGCATCTACTGTACCGCCGGCAACCAGTCTGCCGTTTACAATTGCTTCATATTCTCTTGTGATCTCTCTTTTTTGGAGGGCACAAGTGAGTTTATTGTGAGATATAAGGTTGCGTGTTACAACCATTAGTCCTGAGGTGTCTTTATCTAGACGGTGAATGATGCCAGCTCGAGGGAGTTTAGATAATTCAGGGTAATGGTAAAGAAGAGCATTGAGTAAGGTATTATTTGTATTACCAGCTCCTGGATGAGTAACTAGTCCTGGTGGTTTGTTAATTACAATAATATCTTGGTCGTCATATACAATATCAAGAGCAATTGATTGTGGCTGGGCTTGGCCAATATCGGCTATGACGGCATTAATGCTAATATTTTGATTGGCTGATATTTTGTCTTTGGATTGTAATAATTTTCCATCAACTTTCACATAACCGGCTTTAATCCAAGTTTGAATACGAGCACGAGAGTATTCTGGTAGCAGATTGCTTAGAGCAAGATCCAGTCTTTTTTGATCAAGGTTTTCAGGAATGATTTTCGTTATTTCTATGTGTGAAGAGTTGTTGTTCATTAAACGTTTTTAGCAAGATAAAGCCATGTTTCAATGATTGAGTCAGGAGTTAATGAAATAGCGTCAATTTTTTCATTCAATAACCATTTGGCAAAGTCTGGGTAGTCTGATGGCGCTTGGCCACAAATCCCGATATATTTATTTTGTTTTCTGCAAACTTTAATTACATGATGTATTAGTTTTTTTACTGCTTCATTGCGCTCATCAAAAAGATGCGCAACTAAGCTAGAGTCACGATCAAGGCCTAAAGTTAGCTGAGTTAAGTCATTAGAGCCAATGGAAAAACCATCACAAATTTTCAAAAAATCTTCAGCAAGTAATGCATTTGATGGAATCTCACACATCAAAATTACTTTTAATCCATTTTTGCCACGTTTTAGGCCATTTTTTTCTAGTAGTTTGATTAGATGTTTTGCTTCTTCAACAGTTCGCACAAAAGGTAGCATAACTTGAGTATTGGTAAGTCCCATAGCCAGTATTCTTTTAATAGCTTCACATTCTAAGGCAAAACAATCAGCAAACTCTTTTGAAAGATAGCGTGATCCTCCTCGAAAACCAATCATAGGGTTTTCTTCTTGAGGTTCAAAGTCGCTGCCACCCAACAAATTGGCATATTCATTAGATTTGAAGTCAGAAAAACGAACTATTACGGGTTTTGGGAAAAATGCAGCGGAAATAGTTGCAATTCCTTCTCTTAATTTTTCAATGTAAAATTCTACTGGGTTTGGATACGCAGCGGTTCGAGTTTTTATTTGTTGTCTAAGTTTGGGGGCTAAGTTTTTAAGTTGAAGCAGAGCTTTGGGGTGAATCCCAATATTACTATTGATAATAAATTCAATTCTAACCAATCCTACGCCATCATTAGGTAGGCATTGATAGGAGAAAGCTTTGCTTGGATCAGCCAAGTTCATACATAGTTTGACCGGTAATTTTGATAACTTCGCAACTTTGATATGTTCAACTTTTACAGGCAAAATGCCTCTGTAAATTAGTCCCAAATCTCCGCTAGCGCATGAAACAGTGATTGGTTCATGTTGTTTTATTTTTGTTGTAGCATCATTACAGCCGACCACTGCTGGAATACCAAGTTCACGAGCAACAATTGCAGCGTGGCAAGTTCTCCCACCACGGTTGGTAACTATAGCTTTTGCAATCTTCATTATGGGTTCCCAGTCAGGATCTGTCATGTCGGCAACAAGAACCTGCCCTGGTTGCATCAAACGCATCTGTTTAGGATTAGTAATGATACAAGCCTTTCCTTGTCCAATTTTTTGGCCGATACTATGGCCTTTGGTAATAATTTGACCGGTCTTTTTTAAGTGAAATCTTTCTATGATTTGGTGTTGTTCTTGACTGCGTACAGTCTCAGGGCGTGATTGAACAATGTAGATTTCTTTAGTCTTGCCATCTTGCGCCCACTCTATGTCCATCGGTTTTTTATAATGATTTTCTATAGTGGCAGCAAAACGTGCAAGTTTGGTGACTGTCAGATCATCAATGCAAAACTTTTTTTGCTCAGGTGCAGTGGTTTTTATGGACTTTGTTATTTTAGATCCCTTTCCATATATAATTTTGGAGGCTTTACTGCCTAAATTACGCTGTAAAATTGCTGGTTTGTTTAAAGCGATACTAGGCTTATAGACATAAAATTCATCAGGGTTAACTATTCCCTGGACTATTGACTCTCCTAGTCCCCAAGAAGCATTAATAAATACTATCTTATCAAATCCGGTTTCTGTATCGAGAGTAAACATCACACCGCTTGATCCGCAATCACTCCTAACCATAACTTGAATTCCGGCTGATGCTAATACTTTATCATGAGGGAAGTTATTTTGTATGCGATAAATAATTGCCCGTTGATTAAAAAGGGAGGCATAAACTTTTTTAATTGCCCGTAATATATTTTTTATGCCGCTGACATTTAAAAAAGAGTCATGTTGGCCAGCAAAAGATGCCTCTGGTAGGTCTTCTGCGGTGGCTGAAGATCTTACCGCAAAAGAGAGGGATTTTTTTTTAGCCAGAAGATTATATTCTTTGGTTACCGCAGCAATAAATTCAGGGCTAAATTTTGACGAAAGGATCAGTTTTCTTATTTCGCCGCTAGTTTTTTTTAAGTTTTTTAGATCATGTGGGTCAAGATCTTTAAGTTTGGTGTATATTTGGTTGCTTATCTGATTTTTATCTAGGAATTCTTGATATGCTGCCGTAGAGGTGGCAAATCCAGGAGGTACTTTAACAGATAACTTGGCGAGATTTTGTATCATCTCGCCAAGGGAAGCATTCTTCCCACCAACTAGGCCTATATCTTTCATGCCTAGTTGGTGTAATTTTATGACGTGTCGAATAGTATTTTCCATATTTATGATATCTCAAATAGCAATCCCTTACGTCAACACTTGTTGCAAAAAAATCAATATAAAAGCTTATGCTTAAAACTATTTCTTTTTTCTGCTTTTAGCTTTTACAGCTTTT
>JAHIYS010000156.1 GCA_018814965.1 Gammaproteobacteria bacterium | reverse complement strand
CCCAATAAAACAAAAGTAGCCGCAAGGCCAATCCCTAGGCCGTTTTCCACCGAAACCGTGACCGCCAAAGTCGGGCATAATCCCAACATTAACCGAAATATTGGATTTTCAAAACAAATTCCATTTAAAAAACAATTAGAAACACAAATAGCTCTTTTCATCTTTTTCGCCTAACAGCCATGGCAACACTAAGAAACGCTATTAGCAAAGCAAAAATTGATAGTTCTACTTTTTTCTTTTCAACACCATGTCTGATTGGGGAGCCTGGTCTAATTATGTTTACCGCTTGGGCATGAATGTCAATAATACCGCCATGTTGCGGACAAGCGCGATTAAAAATACCACTTATTTTCAACTCGTCTCCTCTATAATTATAACTTCCCCGATATTTTATCATACCTCTAAATTGGGCTGGTAAATGAACGCTGATTGCATTAGTGCCGTCATAAACATTAACCCAGGCATAATCATTTGTTTTGACTATTTCTCCAATTGCCTCTCCTTGATAACTAATAAGTTGTTGATCAAATTCATCTGCCCTATTAATAAGTTCTGAACTTGACACTTGCCCCTGACAATCAGCCCGCGGCAGCAATAAAAAAATGGCAGAAATTATGAAAATCTTTGATATATACTTTATCATCTTCCCTTCATAAATGCAATAATAAACCCACCTAAAATGAATACCGCTATGAATTCTAACCGTCCTGCCCACATTTGTAAAATATATGTCAATTTTAACAACAACGGCATAGTTGGTGATGTTATTCCACAAGAAAGCCCAACATTAGCTGAGGCAGACGTCGACTCAAACAATGCGGCAAGAAACGGATACCCTAAAAAAGTACCAATAAGTGCTCCAGCCATAAAAAGAAAAAAGAAGCAGAAAGTAATAATTAATGAGGATCGCACCAGTTTGTCTTCCAAAATCATGTCCTTGACATGATGTAATTTCTCGACAACTACACTTGAACCAGGCATAAGTATTCTATTGATATCCTGCAGCAAAGCCTTATAGATTACGCCTAGCCTTAACATTTTTATCCCACCGGTCGTTGAGCATATCCCTCCACCTAAACTCATCGCTATTATTAATGCTATTAAACTAAACTCGCTCCACTGGTTCAAGAACTGGGGACCATAGATGGTTTGGTACCCAGTACCAGTATGCGCTGAAATCAATTGATAAAAACCCTGTCGGAATAGCGACATATAATTTGGGTATGCTTCAAAATTTGCCAGCGAGATGGAAATTAAACAGAATATGGAAATAACACTAAAAGTAAATGTTTTAATCTCAATATTCCGCGTTAATTCCTGACGGTTACCATTCCATAACTCGTAATGCAATTTAAAGTTTATCGCCCCGAGAATCATAATAATAATAGTAATTATTTCATAACTAAAACTATGGTAGTAGATAATACTCTGGGAATGAGGTGTAAATCCCCCGGTATCAAATGCAGCCATAAACAGACAAACCGCCTCGAACAAACTTGTCTTTAGGGTAAAACCATTCATTATGCCAGCCAGCATAAGCGCTATGCTTCCAAGAAAAAAATAGACCAGACTTACTGACCAAATGAACCTAGCTGTATTTATTACATTCGGAAAGACACGTTGATCCCTGGCTTCACCAACGTAAAGACGAAGAGTGCCACTTGCCCCACTAAATAAAAAACTGATAACAAACACAACAATACCCTGCCCGCCTAAAAACATAATTAAATGCCGCCAAATATTGTGCGCTTTAGATAGATGATCAAGATCTTGTATCAGTGTCAGACCTGTTGTCGCAAAACCACTCATGGCATCAAAATAGGCATCCAGGAAACATCTGAAGTGACCACTAAGATACAATGGTATCGCCCCCAGGAAGGCTGCGATCAACCAAGAAAGTGCTACTACCACCATCCCCTGCGCCCAATTCAAATCGTCATTTGTATGACACCGCGCGATTAAAAAATATCCTAAACTAACTGCGGCAGAAAATCCGATTATAAAATCATATACAACTGCATGCTCCAAAAAAAATATGGCAAAGCCTAAAGGTATAAGCATAGCAATAGCGATTGTCACCGCAACTTTGCCCAAATAAAAACTTATTATTTTAAGATCACTAAACCTTGATTTCAGTAGAATCATTTTCTAAAAGAAGCCATAGTGAATAAAGTTATGATTAAACCTGAACAAATTATAAATAAGGCATATAATGTTTCGGTTATAATACCTAGTCCAATAGTCTTGAAGGTTTTTAGATATCTTTTAATTAAAGTCATTATGTTATTCGTTTATTTTACCAACCAGCGTTTCCAGTAATTGCCGTTCATTTTCCACCAGGGTTAGGGCAACAAGATCATCCCGTTCCTGGAGAAGCGTATCGCCTTTGGGAACAATTACTGTTTCTCCGCGTATAATAGAAACCAGGACTGAATCCGGAGGCAAGATTATTTCTTTGACTGGCTTATTGACTACGGGTGAGGTTTTATCTAAATCAACTCTGACGATGGCTAATTTCCCTCGCTTAAAAGTCATTAAATTAACAAAATCGGCGAATGAGACTTCTTCTTCAATTATTTTCGCGATAATTTCAGTTGAATCAATAGGAATATCAACTCCAAGTTCACTAAAAGTATGCTCATTATCAGAATCATTTACGCGGGCAACGGTGCGGGAAATATTATAAAGTTGTTTTGCTAGTTGACAGATTATTAAATTGTCTTCATCATCTCCGGTTAGTGCCACGACGACATCGCCGTGTTTAATATCAGCTTCTTCCAAACTCTCTCGTTCACAACCATCACCGTGAATAACCAAAATATCAAGTTCACGGGATATCATCTGACAAATGTTTTCATCTTTTTCGATCAGGCTAACTATATGTTTGTGTGTGTTTAGTCGCTTAGCCAAAAAATATCCAACATTTCCTCCGCCGACAATTAATATGTGCATATTTACCTATTTTAAATTAAATTTTAAACCGCTTTTTTATCTTTTCCAAACCCTTTATCCTTACCGCACCAATAATACTATCATTAGCCTCGATAATCGTTTCCGGCTGGGGCAGAATAGGGGAACCGTTCCTTATTAAGGCTATAATTTTAAATTCATCTGGCACATTTACAGCCGAGACTGTCTTTCCTAAGAAAAATTCCTTCGGTTCTATTTTTATTACACCTAAATCTCCAGTTTCAATTAAATAACTAGAAAACCGCTCTTCAATAATTTTATCTCTGATCATCGCGGCAATAAGGGATGTGCCGCTTATAATATTCAAGCCTGGAGCGCTAAAAATTTCTGCCCGCTGCGGGTCGTAAACGCGGGCGATGACCTTTGGCACATGAAAAATTTTTTTTGCCACCTGGGCGGCCATAAGATTGGTATTATCACCGTTGGTAAGAGCGCAAAAGGCATCAGCTTTTTCAATGCCGGCGGTCTTTAATACTTCATGATTGAACCCACTACCACAAATAGTTAAGCCATTAAAAGAATTACCGAGGCGACGAAAAGAACTTTGTTTTTTATCAACAATTACTACATCGTAGCCTTCTCGCGATAAAATTTTTGCCAGGGAACTGCCTACCCGCCCGCACCCAATTATAACTATGTGCATATTTTCCTCTTAAAATTTTGTAAATTAAAGATTTGTTAACCTACTTTTTCCTCTCCCAAGCATATAATAATGGACTGGCGATGAAAACTGTAGAGTAAACACCACTTATGAAGCCTATCAGCAAAATAAAGGCAAAGTTATGTAATACTTCCCCCCCCCAGAAAAACAGAGCGATAACAATGGCGATAGTTGTCACTGAGGTCCAGATGGTACGACCCAAGGTTTGATTTATGCTCATATTTATAATATCTTTAAAGCTAGTTTTACGCATCAGTTTTAGATTTTCTCTTATTCGATCATAGGTAACAATTGTATCGTTTATGGAATAACCGGCGATGGTCATAAACGCAGTAACAATCAATAAATCAATCGGTCTTTTTGTCAAGGCGCAAAAAGCTATAGCAACCAATACATCATGGAATAATGAAACCACACCAGCTATACCATAGGCAAAATCTTTAAACCGGAACCAGATATATAAACAAATTCCTAAGAGCGCCAAAGATAAAGCCATGCTTGCATTTTTTTTAAGCAATCTACCCACTACCGGACCAACACTCTCCACTTTAAGAATGTCAACCTTATTATTAGGAAATTTTTGCTTAAACTGAGCCGTTATGCTTTTTGCATAATTCTCATCAGTCTTAATTAAAACTATTTCTGGTTTCTTTTTGTCCTGCTGAATAATAGCATTGCCTAATCCGATGTCTTTTATGGCTAAACGCAGCTCCTCGATCGGGACCGCTTGCGCGAACTTAAACTCCTGTAACGCCCCACCCGTAAAATCAATTCCATAATTCTGTGCACCGCGTTGATTAAAACTTATTAAACCAACGCTAATGATAACAATGGAAATCGTATAAAAAATCCAACGCGTTTTAATAAAGTTTATTTTTGTCTGGGGGATTAATTGCAGCATTTTTAAAGGAATGTTTTTCCATTTTAAAGTTAAAATATCCATAATCAGTCTAGTAACAACTATAGCTGTAAACATGCTGGCCACTAAACCAGTTATTAAGGTTAAACCAAACCCCCTAATCGGCCCAGAACCGAACCAAACTAATAAAATCGCAGCAATAATTGTTGTTACATTTGAATCCAATATTGCCGGAAATGCCCGACCGTAGCCGTTTACTACTGCCGTACGAATTGATTTTCCTGATTTTGATTCTTCTCGAATTCTCTCATTGATCAAAACATTCGCATCAACAGCCATACCAATGGTTAAACCGATGCCGGCAATACCCGGCAAGGTAAGCGTCGCTTTCAGAATTACCAAGACCGCCAAAATTAATAAGATGTTTAAAGCCAAGGCAATATTGGCCAAAATTCCACCAATAAAATAATAAATGATCATAAAAAAAATAACGCCAACACCACCAATAATCGTTGCCTTTACCCCACTGTTTATAGAATCTGCACCCAGTAACGGTCCGACAGTTCGTTCTTCTTCGATGCGGATCGGTGCAGGCAGTGCACCGGTACGCAAAACCGTAGCTAAGTCTTTTGCTTCTTCGGCATTGAAATTGCCAGTAATTTCCGCGTTGCCCCCCGAAATACGTTCGCGGATTACCGGGGCGGAATATATTTGGCCATCAAGAACAATGGCCAGACGACTTCCAACATTGGCTCCGGTTATATTGGCAAACATATTTGAGCCTTTAGATGTAAAATCTAGTTTTACACTCGCTCGCCCATACTGATCTCTATCGACCATCGCGTTAGCTAAACTTTCTCCCGTCATAACCGCAATTTCTTCTAAAAGCAGGGCCTTTTTTTCTTCATCATATTTCAATTCGTAGCCAGGTGGAACTTCTCCAGCTATCGCCTCCTGCAACTTTTCTTCGTCATCCGAGACTAATCGGAATTCCAGTTGAGCCGTACGGCCAATCAGCTCGATAGCCCTTTCTCTATCCGTTACTCCCGGTAACTGAACAATTATTCGGTCCTTGCCCTGACGCGATATGGGTGCTTCACGCACACCGAACTGGTCAACTCGTTTGCGTATTATCTCAATTGTCCGATCAACAATATCAGAACGAGTCTCATCAGATATATCCTTTGGTAACTTTGACATATCGACACTTAAGGTAAGGAAAATGCCGCCTCGCAAATCGAGACCAAGATTTATTTTTTTTGGTAACGGATAGATAACCCAGACACAAAACATAACCAAGGCAACGATTAACAATAATTTCAATTTTAAGTTTTTTGGCATATTTACCTCCTAAGCGTTATTCGGCTTTGCGTGATTTTTCCACATTAGCAATAGCTGCTTTCTGAAATTCAATCTTTACATTATCATCTACTCTGAGGACAACCGTATTATCTTTTACATTGATTACCGTTCCATGGATGCCCCCGGAAGTAATAACTTCATCATTTTTTTTTAGTTGAGAAATAATTTTTTGATGTTCTTTTTGTTTTTTTTGTTGTGGCTTAATCAGCAAAAAATAAAAAACTAAAAATATTATTAGATACATTGGCAGTAAAACAATAAAACTTCCCTGCCCTTGCGCCGCATTAACATCTTTTGCCCCTTGCGCCAATGCTATTGTTATTAAAAACATCATAGCCCTCCTTTATCGATTATAAACATTAAAATCACGCATTCAACAATTTATAAGTTAGATATTTTTCTGACTATCAGCGATAAAATATGTTTTTAAAAATT
>JAHIYS010000013.1 GCA_018814965.1 Gammaproteobacteria bacterium | reverse complement strand
TTTTCCAATATAGGCTTTATTTTTAGGACCAGGTTTAAATTGGCCCGCGCCTTTGATCTGCCAGGCACAACAACTGTAGTTGCCGAAGTTGCCAGCGCCAGATGCAAATACTGCTTTTTTGGTGGTTTCTAAGTGGGATTCTGGTACGAAGTAATAGAATTGATATAAAATTTTTTTCATTTATATTCCCCTTAATTTGGTAACGGTATCGTTGATATGTTTTATTGCAAAATCAATCTCAGATTTGGTAGTAAATCTTCCAAAGGAAAATCGGATGTTATTAGAAATTAGATCATCTCGTATGCCCATAGCTTTTAGTACATATGATCCTTCAAAAGCTGTTTGAGTACATGCAGAAACTGATGATAATGCTAGATCTTTTAAGGCAGCAATTAAAAGTTCGCCATTTATGTTGCTAAAGCTAATATTCAAATTACCAGGGATCCTATTTTCAAGTGATCCATTGATATAAACATCTCCCAGATTTTTAATTCCCTGCCATAGTTTTTCTTGCAGCTCTAAGATATGTTTGCCTTCTGTTATCATTTCTTGGGATGCAATATTAAAAGCTTCCCCCATGCCAACGATTTGATGGGTGGCAAGGGTGCCAGCGCGTAAATTATTTTCTTGGCTACCACCATGAATTTGTGGGACTAAATGTAATTTAGGAGTGGATCTAATATATAACGCACCGATACCTTTTGGTCCATAAATTTTATGGGCAGAAAATGAGATTAAATCTATTTTTAGTTTCTGTAAGTTTAAGGGGATTTTTCCAGCGCTTTGTGCTGCATCAACATGTAGTAGTATCCCTTTTGAGTGAGTGATTTCACCAATTTTTGCAATATCTTGAATAACTCCGGTTTCATTGTTTACATGCATGATAGAAACTAGAATAGTGTCTTGGCGTAAAGCTTGTTCTAATTCTCTAAGGTCAATTAAACCATCTGATTTTGGGGTTAGGTAGGTGATTTCAAACCCTATGGTTTCTAAGTACTCGCAGGGATCAAGTATGGATTTATGTTCGGTTTTAGAGGTAATTATATGCTTACCTTGGCGCTGATAGAATAATGAGGCCCCTTTTATAGCTAAATTATTTGCTTCGGTAGCGCCTGAAGTCCAAATGATATTTTTAGGATCACAGCTAATTAAATTTGCTACTTGAGATCGGGCTTCTTCAACTGCTGCATGTGCTTGATATCCATAATAGTGTTTTGAGGCTGGGTTGCCAAAAAAATCCTCTAAATAGGGTAACATTTTTTCCCTAACTCTGGGGTCAATTGGGGTGGTGGACATGTAGTCTAAATATATTGGCTTACTCATTTTTTATTCCTTTTCTGTCATTGCGAGCGAAACGTTTTTAGTTTTGCGCGGCAATCCAGATTTGGTTTTTGTGTTTATTGCTGTCAGAATCCCGCGTAAAATGCTGACCTCTTTTTTTTCTAACTGAGTTTTATTAAACATGCGTTTTAGTTTCGCCATTAAAAGATCTTGGTTCTTATGATATAAAAAATTAACATCCAAAAGAGTTTGTTGTAGATGTTGATAAAAATATTGGATCTCATCTGAGCTTGCTAATTCTATCGGCGATGAATTAAAGCTGGTATTTGGTTGCTCGGTCATTTTAATCTCATAGGCAATCAATTGTACCGCTGCAGCAAGGTTTAAAGAGCTAAATATAGGGTCTGTTGGAATATAGACCTGGTAGTTACACATCTCTAACTCTTCATTGCTTAATCCATTATTCTCTCTACCAAATACTATCGCGACCTCATGAGCTTTTCCTTCGTTTGTGATGATTTTGGCTGCTTCTTTTGGATTTAGAGGAGGTAATTGTAAAACGCGAAAACGGGTGCTAGTGCCAAATACAATTTTGGTGTCATGTAGTGCTTCTTGAAGTGATTTAGTTACAGTTGCTTTGGCTAAAATATCATCAGCTCCTGCTGCCATGGCGGTGGCGTTGACGTTTGGAAACTCTTTGGGATTGACTAAATATAGGTTTTCTAGCTGCATGGTTTTCATGGCTCTAGCAACAGCGCCGATATTGCCAGGATGCGAAGTATTAACAAGTACAATTCGAATATTATTATTCATGCAGTTAGTATAATTTAAAGATTACTGAATAAGAAGTTTTAGAAAGCAAATAATTGAGTTTATGGTTAATTATTATCTTAATTAAATAGCTGGAAATTAAATATTGGTATTTTAGGTTGTAAAACTACCGGCAAAAGCTAAAATGAAGCAAATAATTGGGGATAGAATAGATGAATTTGATTGCTGGCGTTGATGAGGTGGGCAGGGGGCCTTTGGCTGGACCTGTGGTGGCTGCTGCTGTGATATTGGATCCAACGCGTCATATTGATGGTCTGGCTGACTCTAAGAAGCTAACTAGTAAAAAACGTGAGATTTTATCGCAGATCATCAAAAATAATTGCTTAGCTTGGGCGCTAGGGATGGCGAGTGTAGAAGAGATTGATGAGGTCAATATTTTGCAAGCGAGTTTACTTGCTATGGGACGAGCTATTGAAGCTTTGAGTGTTAATCCGCATCATGTTCAGGTTGATGGTCAATTTTTACCCAAAGTTGCTTGTTCTGCCCAATGTGTGATTAATGGTGATAGTTTAATCCCTGCTATAAGCGCTGCATCTATTGTCGCTAAAGTTGCTCGTGATCTAGATATGGTGCGATATGATGAGATTTATCCAGGATATGGTTTTGCTAACCATAAAGGCTATGGGACCGCAAAACACCTTTTGGCATTAAAACAGCTTGGAGTAACACCGATCCACCGTCGTAGTTTTGCCCCAGTAAGACAATATTGTAAATAGCATATGATTTGGTAGCCGCAAGGATTAGCTTCTGACGTTATAATTTGGTAGCCGCAAGGATTAGCTGGATTAGCTTCTGACGTTATGATTTGGTAGCCGCAGGCTTTAGTCTGCGATATTACACGGCATCATACTCGCGCGGGCTAAAGCCCCCGCCTACCGAAGTTAGGATAATTTATTGCTAATTTTTTGAGGAATCGATAGTATTTCTTATATGACACCCAAGTTTATCCATCTGAATTTACATACTGAATATTCTATTTCCGATAGTATCGTACGGATTGAGAAATTATTTCCTAAGTGTGTTGAATATGGGATGCCTGCGGTAGCTTTAACCGATCAAAGCAATCTTTTTGCGCTCGTAAAATTTTATAAAACCGCTGTTTCATTTGGGATTAAGCCTATTATTGGTGTGGATGTTTGGCTTGAAAATGAGAAAGAGCAAGGTTTGCCATTTAAGGTATTGCTATTGGCGCAAAATCAACGTGGTTACCACCATATATTACAACTTATCTCTAAGTCTTATACCTTGGGACAATACTTAGGAGTACCTATCGTTAAGCGCTCATGGTTACAAGAATTAGCGGATGGTTTGATAGTACTTTCAGGAGCTAAAAATGGTGATGTTGGATCGGCGTTGTTAGCAGATGATTTAGAGCGAGCAGAAACTCTCTCACGATTTTGGCAAAAAACTTTTCCTGATCGTTATTACCTAGAATTACAGCGTACTGGACATGCAAGAGAAGAGGAGTATTTAGGCAGGGCTATTGATTTGGCTGTAAAAATGCATTTGCCTGTGGTTGCTACTAACGCGGTACGGTTTTTGGATTCTCAGGATTTTGAAGCTCACGAAGCTAGAGTTTGTATTCACAGTGGTAATATTTTAAATGATCCTAATAGACCGCATTTATATAATGAAAAACAGTATTTAAGATCTCCCGAAGAGATGGCGGAAATATTTCATGATATTCCAGAGAGTTTGATTAATTCGGTTGAGATATCAAAACGTTGTAATGTTGAGCTTACTTTCGGTAAAACAATGCTTCCTATTTTTCCTGTGCCCAAAGACACAACCCCAGAAATATTTTTTGCTAAAGAAGCTTACTTAGGCTTAGAGAAAAGACTACATGTTAGCTTCAATGGTAAGGATAATTTTGCTTCAATCCAAGATGAATATGTTAAGCGGCTTGAGTATGAAATAAAAGTAATTAATCAAATGGGTTTTGCTAGTTACTTTTTAATTGTTGCTGATTTTATCAACTGGTCGAAAAGAAATGGGATTCCGGTTGGTCCAGGAAGAGGATCAGGAGCGGGATCTTTAGTAGCCTATGCGCTTGGGATAACCGATCTTGATCCGATCGAGCATGAATTGCTTTTTGAAAGATTTTTAAATCCAGATCGAGTTTCATTACCAGATTTTGATATAGATTTTTGTATGGATGGCCGTGACCGCGTGATTTCATATGTTGTTGAGCATTATGGTAGAGAGAAGGTAGCCCAGATTATTACTTATGGCACTATGGCCGCGCGTGCTGTAGTACGTGATGTTGGTAGAGTGCTGGGATATCCTTATGGTCAAGTAGATAAGATTGCTAAACTAATTCCATTTGCGATTGGGATCACTCTTAAGCAGGCTTTAAAAGAAGAGGAGTTATTAAAGCAAAAATATACCCAAGAGGATGATACTAGAACTTTAATTGATTTAGCCATGAAACTTGAGGGGATTGTGCGTAATGCTGGTAAACATGCCGGAGGTGTAGTCGTCGCACCATCAGCATTAACCGATTTTATGCCGCTTTATTGTGAATCAGATGGTGAGGGGGTCATTACCCAGTTAGATAAAGATGATGTTGAAGCTATGGGTTTAGTGAAGTTTGACTTTTTAGGACTTCGTACTTTGACAATTATTGATTGGGCGTTAAAAACGATTAATGCTAAATTAAGGGAAAAAGGAGAGTCACCAATTGATATAACTTTATTGCCGCTAGATGATGCTGCTACATATAAATTATTGCAAGCAGGAAAAACTACCGCGATTTTTCAATTTGAATCCCGTATTTCTCGTGATCTTATTAAACGGTTTAAACCTGACTGTTTTAGCGATGTTGTAGCTATGGGTGCAATTATTAGGCCTGGAGTTTTGCAATCAGGAATGTTAGATGAAATCGTTGATCGTAAAAATGGCCGTGCGCGAATAACATATCTTCATCCAAAGCTTGAGCCAATTTTGGGTCCTACATATGGGGTTGCTATTTATCAAGAGCAAGTAATGCGGATGGCGCAGAGTTTAGCAGGCTATACTCTTGGTAGTGCTGATCTATTGCGGCGAGCAATGGGTAAGAAAAAGCCGGAGGAGATGGCGCAACAAAGAGCTATTTTCATTGAGGGTGCGGCTAAAAATGGTGTTGATAAACATGCAGCAAACAGCATTTTTGATTTAATGGAAAAGTTTGCAGGCTACGGTTTTAATAAATCACATTCCGCAGCGTATGCATTAATTTCTTATCAAACCGCTTGGCTTAAAACTCATTATCCAGCAGAGTTTATGGCGGCGGTTTTATCTTCTGATATGGATAATACAGATAAGGTTGTTTTGTTTTTAAGTGAATGTAGAAATTTAGAATTAAAGATTAATTCCCCGGATGTAAATAGTAGCAATTACCATTTTACCGTTAGTGACAATGGTGAGATTTTATATGGTCTTGGAGCGGTGAAAGGTGTGGGACAGGCTGCTGCTGAGGCTATTATAGAGGCGCGTCATGTTGCTGGACCATTTAAGAGTTTGTTTGATCTTTGTGAAAGAGTTGATATTCATAAAGTGAACAAAAGATCTCTTGAGGCTTTAATTTATGCTGGAGCGATGGATAATATTGGTCCTAATCGCGCCTCTCTTATCTTAAACGTTGAGCTTGCTTTAAAGAGTGCAGGGCAACAAGAGCGGCACCGGCTGTCAGGTCAAATTGATTTGTTTGGTGGTTTATTATCGGAAGAAGAAGTGACGCATGAATATTTGCTGGCCGAAGATTGGTCTAAAGCGGAGCGTCTTAAGCATGAGAAAGATGTTCTTGGTTTTTATTTAGCTGGTCATCCGATTGAAGAGTTTGCTTCTGAACTTAGTAAATTTATTGGGGCCACTATTACCGAATTAGAGCCGGAAATTGGTAAGGCAGTACTTATTGCAGGATTTGTTAGATCTTTAAAAATTGTTACCACTAAGTCGGGAAACCGTTTGGCTGTTATTTCATTGGAAGATATGACCTCTAGTGTTGATGTGACCATGTTTTCAGAAGCTTTTACTTCAGCGAGATCTTGTTTGGTTGAGGACCAATTGGTTATTGTTGAAGGAGAGGTTGTTGTTGATCATTTTTCTAATGGATATCGAATTAGGGCAACTAAAGCTATGAATCTCGATCAGGCTCGAGAAATATATGCCAAAGGATTATTGTTAAAGCTGGTGAGTGTTGAAATTACTAATGAAACGATGCATAAGTTATATGATATCTTGAGTCAGTATCGTGGTGGTGATTGTCCAATTTTCATCGCTTATGACGCAGCTCAAACCAATGCTAAATTGGTTTTGGGTGATGAGTGGAAGGTGTATCCAAAAGAGGAATTGCTTATTAAGCTAAAAGATCAATTCGGTGACGCAACATCTTGTTTTGTATATTAATAAATATGACCAAATCTCATTTTGGTCATTATGGTTCCATCTCCCGGTAGGCGCAGTTTCAGCTGCAAAGTAACTCAAACATTTTTTTAACAATTAAGTTTTTCTTAATATTGTTTCTTTATAATTATAAAGAATAAATAGTATTTTCATATAGCCCATATGTTTAAATTACGATCTACCAGACATTTAATTCTTATATCAATATTT
>JAHIYS010000155.1 GCA_018814965.1 Gammaproteobacteria bacterium | reverse complement strand
TTCTGTCTCTGACAGGGGCGGTTCTAAGTCTACCATTGTGTTATCTAGTTCCCATAAAGGAAGACGAGGGGGCGAGCGTCTCCTTATAATAGAAGGCTTTATTCCCGCTGCTTTGTCAGCAGCTCTGCTTGCCAATTCAGACCGTGCAGCTTTTTCAGCGATAATCGCTAGCTGATGGGTCCAGCGATGAAAAATTGCTTCATTATAACGATTCAGATAATCACTAAAACTCATCTTCGAAGTCAATTCGAAGCTGGGTACCCCTTCAGTTTTCGCCTTTGAACAAAAGGCTTGAGCTGTCTCACACAAAAAGGTGTGTGTTCGTGCATTAGGCCTACGAATACCGTAGACAGTTGCCTGTGTATAAGAATCGCCAGTAGTAGAGATACACGAACTTGATGGTGCAAAAGAAGACGTTGGCAATATATATGCCCCAGGATTTGCTATGCATGGATTTAGTTTAAACGTCACAACTCCTTTATCGCAGCTTTCTCTTAAAAGTTGCTCGGAAATTTTCGGATGTCGCCGCTCAGTAGAAATGCGACAAAATCTCTCAATAGAATTGCATGTCACGGAGCAAAACTATTTAACTCATTATTATAACAGCGTTTTTTAATTAGATAGACAGAGTAAGAAAACCGTAGGTCACCTCTAGGGGTGAAATTTGGAAACTCTATGATATGCTTTGATAATATTCGTTTTTGGTGTTTTTTTGAAATATCTAGCAACATTTATGGTTACAATGACGATAACAATAATGTAGACAATATTGTATACAATATTGTATGCTTAAATTGTTAAGGGGTGAACCAATGCAAAGCACAACAGTAAGAATCGATAAAGAATCACAAAAGATCCTAAGGGAAATTGCCCAAAAAGAAAATGAGTCCAACCAGGCAATTTTACATAAGGCTTTGGAGAGCTATTATCGGCATATATTTCTCAAGAGGTGTAGCGATGCATATTCAGCACTTAAAACAGATGATAAAGCTTGGAAAGAGGAATTGGCTGAACGGGAGGCTTGGGATACTGCAATCGATGATGGAGTGGAAGAGGATTGACTACGATGCTTGATATTTATCGGCAAGAGATATGGTTGGTGAACTTAAATCCTCCAGGTAAGGGCAGAGAGATTCACAAGAAGAGGCCTGCGCTTGTGGTTTCAGTTGATGACTTTAATAATTGTCCAGCCGAGCTAGTCATGATTCTTCCAATTACTACAACAGAGCTAAAGATTCCTGCGCATATTAGAGTTAAAGCGGATGAAGGGGGACTAACAAAAAAAAGCTTCATTAAATGCGATCAAATACGAACGATTTCAAAAGAGCGGTTAGTAAAAAAGTTAGGCTGCATTTCAGATATAACCATGTCTAAAGTTGAAAGCACCCTCCGTATATTGCTCGACTTATAAAAAACCAATAAAAAGGTGTCGGACGCTTTTGTAGCTGCAACTTGTTGTTTTATTGACGATAAAAAGTGTCGGACCCCTTTAGGGAGCAGATGATAGGACATATATTTACTTTTTTAAGAAATATTCATAGGTATACGAATAAATTAAGGGTTAAAACATGGGTAGAAAGGTAAAATTAAAATATCCCGACGATTTTAAAGATAAAATCATCTGCGGTGATTGTATAGATGTATTAAGAAAAATACCTAAGAATTCTATTGGGCTAGCTGTCACATCACCTCCTTATAATCTAAAAAATTCTACAGGTAATGGGATGAAAGATGGAAGGGGTGGGAAGTGGGCAAACGCTGCTCTCCTTAATGGATACTCTGACCATCATGACTGCATGCCACATAATGAATACGTAGAGTGGCAGCGCGAATGTATATCCGAAGTTATGCGCGTTCTTAAAGATGATGGCGCTTTCTTTTACAATCATAAGTGGAGGGTTCAGGCAGGAGTATTACAAGATAGACACGACATTGTTAAAGGATTTCCAGTAAGACAGATTATTATATGGAAAAGAAAGGGTGGTATAAACTTTAATCGTGGCTACTATTTACCAACGTATGAAGTGATTTATCTAATTGCAAAAAAGAAGTTCAAATTAGCACCTAAATCAAATGCATATGGAGATGTTTGGGAGTTTACGCAGGAGCTAAAAAACTTACATCCAGCGCCATTTCCGATCGCTTTGATAGAACGAATCATATCATCTACAAATGCGGATATAATTTTAGATCCGTTTATAGGATCTGGCACAACTGCAATAGCTGCAAAATCACTTAATCGACACTATGTTGGTATAGATATTTCTAAAGAATACTGCAAAATGGCGAAGGACAGGATTAAACATTTTCTAAAACATAATAGTGACCATATTTCCGCAGATTATTCTTCCTCGAATGTTGCAAGCCCACAGAAAAATCTTTTCGAAATTTAAAGAGGCCTAGATGCCAAGAATTTATTCGAAGGAATCTTTGATCGAGAAGCTGCAAGAAATAAGGCAAATGGGCTGGATAAAAAATGAGTGGCCAGGTAATACCGGTGGCATAGGAAATACCTTAGAAGATCTTTTGGGGATTGAAGAAAACAATCTTCCAATTCCTAACGCTGCTGAATGGGAACTCAAGTGCCATCGTTTAAAGTCAACTTCCCTTGTAACTCTTTTTCATTTAGAACCATCACCACGTGGTTTG
>JAHIYS010000154.1 GCA_018814965.1 Gammaproteobacteria bacterium | reverse complement strand
TTTTCAAATAAACTAACCATACCGGCTGGATCATATCCGGAATCATAAGCGTACTTCACACCTAAGCGGTCAGCTTGATACTCATCATCGCGGCTATAGCCCAGACTTATCAGCTCAAAACTAACATTTAACAATCGCTTTAGTTCCTCCTGACTCTGTTGCCTAAAAACGATACCGAGTAATAAATCAAACCCAAGCTGAGCCTGCAACTTTTTAACTCCGTGTCTGGCCACTATATGTCCGATTTCATGCGCTATGACACAGGCCAATTCATCATCATGCGTTTGTTCAAGCAGACCAGAATTTAGATAAATGAATCCACCTGGTAAGGCGAAGGCATTCATCTGCTCATCCTTTATCACCTTGAATTCATAATTCAGATCCTGACGATCACATATAGTTACGATACGCCGCCCAATAGAACCAACCCGTTTTTTATTCTTTAACGAATCATCTAACTTAAATTTGCGTTCGACCTCCAAACTGATATCTCTACCCAAAGCTGCTTCCGTTGCCGAATCTAAAAAAACAGTCTCTTTTTTTTCCGTCGCTGGGTTGTAAAATGTAGCACACCCGTATAATAAAATAATACTTAGCAGTAAGCAAATAAAAAACTTAAATTTACACATAAGACATGACTCGGTGAAAATTAAACCCTAACTAGCTATGTATTTTATCATAGCCGGAAAGAAAATTAAAGAACCCGGAACAATTTATTAATCGCGACACGGTTCGTTAATGCGTAATCTATATTTCCATCTTCTCTAAGGCGCGGCACCCTAGATGGATCGAGCTAAACATAACGCTTAAACTTATTATTAAAATCAGCAGGGCTAATCCCCAAAGCATCTTTTCAAATAAAAAATTATCTATCTTTTCGGTAATTAATAGATGAAAAGGCAAGGCCAATGCCCCGACGCAAATAGCGATATAAAACAAGGACAAAACCAAAGCTAACGTCCCGCCAAAACCAGAAACAATCTGCGCCGGGTTATCTTCTCGGAAATTAGGAAATATCGTTCCCAGCCCGATACAGAGACTTATTAAGGAAATAGCCATCAAAATAACCACGGCCACAGATAATAGCATTATCAGTGCTGAAACTTTAAGCATGAAGTTTGACAAAAGAATTAATGGGATACTTATTGTTAAAGCAAATATGTTGTTTAGAAAAAATTTTTCGTACAATAAGCTTTTCATTTTTAGTGGGGCCAATCCCAGGATCCAAAATTTTCTGCCCTCTAAACTGAACTGCGGAAAAACGAATCTAACCGAAAGAGAAGCTAAAGTTAAATTCGTGGCCGCAAGATTTAAGAAGCTTACCACATTCTTCCAAAATGGCAACAAATTTTCATACCCGAGGCTACGTAGATTGGCAAAATATATAGCTAATAGACCAAAAAATATGGTAAACTGTGACCACTGTACAGGATCCCGGCCAAAAGTCTTTATGTCCTTTAACACCAGACTGCGCAGGGCTGGTTTTAAAAAAACCAACTTTTTGCATACTTTATCCGAGAACCCTTCACCCGAATAAAAGTTGCGCATCTGGCCCCAAAAAGCGCTCCTCACCCAGCCCGGATAATAAAAGCGTTTGGAACTAAAAATGGCGATTTGCCCTAAGAAAAGAGCATTGCTCGCCAACAGAAGCCACCAGAAAATACTATGTTTATAATCTAAGGATATGGCTTTAAACAATCCTTCGCTTATCCAGTAATTGGGGGCAAAAACAAACTGGGTGAAACTAAAATGCGGAATGAGCTGGGTGAGCAAAAAAAGAAACTCTTCCTGTGTCTGTTTGGCCGAACGGCCTTTAATCAGTAACCAAGCAATCCCGAAAATGAATACCAATCCGACAATCAAAGCTAAAAAGCGATAAATTTTTGGCGGTATAAATCTTACGATAAACACAGTCAATAGGCATCCAATAGCACAGGCAATCATGGCAAACGGGATAAAAAAGACAACTAAGGCAAAATAAAAAAACCAGTCCAGATGACGTACCCAAGCGTAAGCTGAGATAATCGGTATCAAAAAGCATAAAAATGCCCAGGAACTTAAGATTGCCGAATCAAAAAACTTGATTATAAAGATACTTGTATATTTAACTGGCAAAGTATACAAAAAGGCTGTTTCTTTCGCCTGGTAGGCCGTGGAATAAAAAATTATGCAGTTTGAAAAAACCAGCATCACGAATAATCCCATAAATAAAAGATAAAGCAACCGGTCGATAACTACTACGCCTATATTTCCCAGTGACAGCAAGAATAGAAAAGCACGTAACGGCACATAAAAAGTGCCGGCAAAAAGTCCAACAATCATAAGCCAGACAACAATAATTTTTAATAATGAATGATGCCGTATGTCCTTTAGCTTATTTTTTAAAATTAAAAGTCTTAAAACCAGAAACTTTTTCATGGTTATTAGTTAGCGATCTCCTCTCGTGTCAGTCTTAAAAAAATATCTTCCAATTTACCCCGGATACCACTCGATTCACTTAATTGTTTTAACGTTCCGACGCTGATCACTTTTCCTTTATCAATTATAGCAATGCGATCAGCCAGCTCCTCAGCAACACTGAGGGTGTGAGTGGAAAGAAATATGGACACCCCCTCTTTGGCTTTCTGCCTTAAAATATCTTTTACCAGCCGGCTAGAATAAGGATCCAAGCCGACCATCGGTTCGTCAATTATCATTACTTTTGGTTCATGCACAAGCGCTGCGGTAAAAACCAATTTTTGGCGCATGCCATGTGAATAGTACTCAATTAAATGGTTCTGATGTTGCTCAAGCCCAAATCGGTTTAATAATTCATTTATCAATTTTCTCTGCTTTTGCCGGTCTACACAGGGGTAAAGGTTAACAATAAAATCCAAAAATTCAAGTCCGGTAAGTTTATCATAAAGATAAGGAAAATCAGGAATATAACTTATCATCATTTTTGCCTGGACATAATCTTTTTGTATATCATAGCCGCCAATAGAGACCGTACCCCTCGTCGGCTTCAATAAGCCAGTCAATAGTTTGATCGTGGTCGTCTTGCCCGCGGCATTCGGGCCTAAAAAGGCAAAAAATTCACCCCGGGAAATCTCTAAGCTAAGATTATCGACAGCCACTAAATCGCCAAACTGTTTGGTTAGATTCTGTATGCGGATCATCGATATGCCATCACCTCCAATTTTATTTTTCCCAATAGTCTTACAATATCCAATTGCCGGTTCAAATCCCCTTCCAACAATTTTATATGCGTAACATCAGCTATATCCTGTCCAAAAGTCGGATCCATTTCTATCCAGCGGCCGACAAATACACTAGGCCAAGCGTGAT
>JAHIYS010000153.1 GCA_018814965.1 Gammaproteobacteria bacterium | reverse complement strand
GAAAACCCCGTCTCACCCAACTGAGCTACAGGCACAGGTTTAAATATTGTGCAGCAAAATCAGAGTTCCATCAACCGTCATTTTGTTGGGCTTGACCACAGCGCCACTAAATAGTGGTAGTGCCATAATCAAAGTGGTACAATCAATCGAGAAACAAAAAGGGAATATGCCGTATTTTATGTTGTTTTATTCTAAGTTTGAGCATTAGGATTAAATGGAGGTTTGACATGGCAACAAAATTTGTTACAGGTCTAGCAAAAGGAAGCTTAGGTTATGATGTGGGAAAGAATGCTGCAAAAGAAGCTTATCAAAAGCTAGGTGATGATAAGCTAAACATATCATTGGTCATCCTCTTTTCTTCTTCCAAATATGACTACCAAAATGTGCTAAGAGGAGTAAGAGAAATAACAGGGAATGCCCCGGTTATTGGTTGTTCATCAGCAGGTGAATTCACTGAAGAAGGTTCACTAAAAGAAGGGGTCGCATGTGCTTTAATTTCTTCTGATACCCACAAGTTTTTTACCAGTATAGGAACTGGTTTAAGGGAAGATGAAATAAAATGCATTAAAGAGGCATCAAAGAATTTTCCCTATTCCGTAAAAGATCATCCCTATCTGTCTTATATTTTGCTTGAGGATGGATTGTCAGGAAAAGGAGAAGAAACTGCCATGGCTATGCTGAGCATATTAGGGTCGGATATGAAATTTGCTGGTGGAAGCGCTGGTGATGATTTAAGGATGGTCAAAACGACAACATTTGTTGATGATAGAGCATTAGCAGATGCTGTAAGTCTAGCTTTCGTTGCTTCAAAAAAACCTATAATCATAGCGGTTCAACATGGGCATCTTCCAATTTCTCCTCCATTGACTGTTACCAAAGCTAAAGGCAATACTGTTTATGAAATTGATGGCAAGCCAGCTTTTGAAATTTGGAAGAAATATGCGGCGGAGGATGCAAAAAAGACTTTGGGTATAGATGTAAATAAACTGCAAGATAACAATAAAGATTTGATAAGGTTTCTTGGCTACTATGAAGCAGGGCTTTATGTGGGTAAAGAAAACTATAAGATAAGATGGCCAGGCCTAACAACTACTACAAATGGACCTATGAAATTTGGCACGACTATTTCTGAAGGGACAGTGTTTAGAGTCATGTCATCTTCTAAAGAGAACCAAATGCTTTCTACGCGTCGTTCTGCACAGATAATCATTGATAGATTAAAAGGCGAGAAATTAGCAGGAGCAGTAGTATTTGACTGTGTAACAAGAGGGATGATTCTGCAAGATGAGTTTAATAAAACAATAGATGTTAAAAAGGGATTATTGAAGGTTCCCTTTGTCGGTTTTGAGACTTATGGGGACTTTGCAATGGATGAAGGTCAAATGAGCGGCTATCATAGCGCTACTACTGTGATCTTAGCTATTCCAGACTAGATTTAGGATTGAGGTTTAATTTTTGTTGAAGGGAGATGTAATATGGGAACAAAATTTGTTACTGGTTTTGGAAAGAGAAATTTGGGTTATGATGCAGGAAAAGATGCCGCAAAAATGGCTATAGAGCAGCTTGGCGGTGATAAAGTCCACTTAAGCATTGTCTTTGCCTCTTCTAAATATGACTATAACGATGCGCTAAGAGGAGTAAGAGAGATAACCAATAATGCGCCTCTCATTGGTTGTTCCTCCTCGGGAGAATTTACTGAAGCAGGAATACAGCATGAAAGTGTAGTGTGTGCTTTAATCTCTTCCGATACCCACAAGTTTTTTACTGGGATAGGAACTGGTTTAAGGGCAAGTGAAATAGAATGCATTAAAGAGGCCGCAAAGGATTTTCCTGATTCTGTCGAAAATCATCCCTATCAATCTTACATTTTATGTGAAGATGGATTAGCGGGAAAAGGGGAAGAAACCGCCATGGCAATGCTTGGTATCTTGGGATCTAATATGAAATTTGCTGGGGGGAGTGCTGGCGATGATTTAAAGATGAAGGAAACCATGGTATTTAG
>JAHIYS010000012.1 GCA_018814965.1 Gammaproteobacteria bacterium | reverse complement strand
GATTAGTCCATTTGTTTATTTCTTCCCCCGCAATTAGAGGCTATTTTCGATTAAAAGCTAAAGGGTCACAGCAAACAATGCCTAAGATCAATCAGGGTGTTATCATAGATGCATTATTGCCTTTACCGCCAGCTGCAGAGCAGTGCGCTATTGTTGAGTTGGTAGACAAAATCATAGCGATGATCGACATTTTGGAAAAACAAGTTGCTGAACGTAAAAATAAATCTGAAATGCTTATGCAGGCAGTCTTAAGAGAGGCGTTTGTGGGATGAAAAGATATAGTTAGTTTATCAATATTCACCACGGATCTTCACGCTCATAATTAATACAGATTATTTGGAAAGCAAGGGAGCTGCTTTGATATAAATTTCAAGCAAATCATATAGATATGGCAACGGGTTGCGATCCATCCATGGCCCAATCTTTATCCATATAAAGCCAATTATCGAATTGTCAAATAATTTAAATCTGCACCATCTTTCACCGACAATGCAAATATCCTTTGTTTTGGCGCATTTCTAGCATAACTGTGTTGACACACCTGTATTTTAAGATATATAATAATACTGTTTCACGGTGTAAATTAATATAGATAAACGGGGGTTGCGATGACTGATATTACCTATAATTTTTTCGAAAACCCGAGCTCTCCTCTGCAAAAACAGTACGAGGCAATGCGCGCTTATTTTTATGAATGCAAATCTGCGCATGAGGTAGCAAAAAAGTTTGGTTATTCTGAAAACTCTTTATATTGCTTTGCTAGTGCTTTCAAAAAACAACTCGAAGAAAAAACGGCGGAGAAGCGTTTTTTTGCAGCGTCGACAGTTGGCCGGCCAGCAAAGAAGCAAGAAAGTAAAGTGGATAAACTGATCATTGCTTTGAGAAAAAAATATATTTCAGTTCCGGATATCAAAACTATTTTAGACACACAAGTTCAAGGAGTTCCTGAGACATATATTTATAAATTGATAAGGCAAGAGGGTTTTGCGCGACTACCAAGAAGAAACAAAACAACTAAGATTAACACCATGTCTCAAGCAAAAATTGATGCCCCGATGGCGACATTATTGGAAAAGAGCAAGGAACTCTTTAATACGGTCAACATTGGCATTTTGTGTTTTATTCCATACATCATTGAGACTGGGCTTTACAAGGCAATAGCTGAATCACAATTTCCTGAAACTAAAACCATCCCAAAAATAAATGCGATATTAAGTTTTTTAGCGATAAAGCTGTCTAATGTAAAACGCTACACCCAAGATGACTTATGGTGCATGGACAGAGGATGTGGACTGTTTGCTGGATTGAATGTTTTACCGAAAGCGGCTTGGTTTTCCTCTTATTCTCACCGTATCACGCGAGATATGAATATAAGTTTTTTGCGGGAACTGCATAAAATATGGCAAGAAAAAGGTTTGTTGTCAGATACGACTAATTTAGATTTTGTTGCTGTTCCTTATTGGGGAGATGGCTCCCATCTTGAAAATAATTGGTCAGGAACAAGGCATCAGGCGTTATCAAGTGTTTTAGCTGCTATAGCACAAGACCCTGAAAGCGGAATAATTACTTATGGTGATTCAACTGTTAGACACAATAATGAAAGTAATGTTGTTGTCGAATTTTTGGATTTTTACAAAGAAGCAAACAAGGGTTCCAAAAACCAAAATCTAAAATATCTCGTGTTTGATAGTAAATTTACTACCTATGAAAACCTCAGTAAATTAGACGATAACGGCGTTAAATTCCTTACCATTAGAAGGCGCGGGAAAAGCATAGTTGATGAACTAAACGGATTACCGCCAACGTCATGGGAAAGAGCGCGAGTTAAAGCTGCTGGAAATAAAACTAGAGAATTGAAATTTATAGATCAAATTATTTTTCTAAAAGGATATGGTAAAAAAATTCGACAGATCGCAATCACTGGGACTGGGAGGATAAAGCCAGCTTTAATTATCACCAATGATTTTGATTTACCGGTTGAAAAAATCATAAGAAAGTATGCTAAAAGATGGCTGATTGAAAAAGG
>JAHIYS010000152.1 GCA_018814965.1 Gammaproteobacteria bacterium | reverse complement strand
AGCAGAGGTGCCGTTTATTGCTGGGGAAAAAGATGGCTTGTTTCCCAAAGTTTTTACTTTGAAAAACAAAGCTAATTTCCCTGTGGGGGCTTTGTTGATAACTGCTGCATGTCAACAGGCATATCTAATTATAGCTTATTTTTATAAGGCTGGTTATTTGGCAACAGTATTACTAGCTGTTTCTATGGTATTGTTACCATATTTATTTACAGCAATTTATGCTTTACTATTAGTTGTATCAGGAAAAACATATGAAGCAGAATCGCCTAAGGAGCGGTTTAAAGACCTGGTAATAAGCTCGGTGGCTGTAATATATGGAATTTGGTTGTTATATGCCGCAAGGAAATATTTTTTGTTATCTAGTATATTATATTTTGTGGGTGGTTTTGTTTTTATTGCTAATAGAAGGTGGCGACGACAAAAGGTTTTTAATAAATATGAGATGATAGTATTTTTTATCCTGGGTTTTTTGAGTGTTGTTAGTCTTACTGCTTTATTGACAGGATATGTTGTTTTGAAGATATAAGTTTAAGTTTTATCGTTGCTTATAGTCATGATTATTTAAGGTTAGTTATATGCAAATTACAACTTTTAAATTATTAGAACAAAAATTTAGGGCAGCTTTTGATAAGCTTGGCTTTAATGCTTCTTTTCCTGTGGTATTAAAAGAATCAGGTCGGCCTGAGTTTGGTGATTATCAAGTTAATGGTTTGATGAGTATTGCCAAAAGTTTAAAGGCAGATGCGCGTGAATTAGCCGCGCAGGTTATTGCCGAGATTGAATCCGAAGATATTTTTTCTAAATTAGAGGTGGCTGGTCCAGGTTTTATTAATATTACATTGTCTAATGAGTATCTGAGTCATAACTTAACCAAGGATTTGTTACATGTGGTTGCAGATCATCCGCGTACAATAGTTGTAGATTATTCCTCTCCTAATTTAGCCAAAGAGATGCATGTCGGGCATTTAAGAAGCACAATTATTGGTGATGCTTTAGTGCGATTGTATGAGTTTTTAGGAAATAAGGTTATTCGACGTAATCATGTAGGTGATTGGGGAACTCAGTTTGGAATGCTTGTCGCTTACTTATTAGAAACCAATGACAGTGATTTAAATTTAGAGTTAAACGATTTAGAAGGGTTTTATCGCAAGGCCAAAACCCGTTTTGATGCAGATGAGAGTTTTGCCGAACGGGCGCGGGAGTGCGTGGTTAAATTACAGGCAAAAGATCCGCAAATTATTGCGTTGTGGGAGCAGTTCGTTAAGATCTCCCTTAATCATTGCCAAAAAATATACGATAGATTGCAAGTCAAATTAACTCCAAAAGATGCTATAGGTGAGAGCTCTTATAATGATTTATTACCTTTGGTGGTGCAAGATTTAGTGGATCGCAAAGTGGCTGTAGATAGCGAAGGAGCCAAATGTGTTTTTTTTGCACAAGGTGAATTAGAAACGCCAGATGAAACCCCTTTTATTATCCAAAAGAAAGATGGGGCTTATTTATATTCCACTACCGATATTGCTGCAGTTTATGATCGAGTTAAAAATCTCCATGCAGATCGTTTGGTTTATGTAATTGATGCGCGTCAGTCTTTGCATTTGAGGCAGCTTTTTGCAGCAGTGAAAAAAGCCGGTTGGATGCAGGCAGGAACCATTATGGAGCATGTGGCTTTTGGTACTATGCTTGGGGAAGATAACAAACCGTTTAAAACCCGTTCTGGAGATGTTATAAAATTAACTGCATTAATCGAGGAGGCGGTCGCGCGCGCAACATTGCTGGTTCGTAAACAGAATCCTGATTGGTCAGATGATGAAATAAATAAGTTGGCGGAAGCTATGGGTATTGCCGCATTGAAATATGCTGATCTATCTAAAAACCGGATTAGTGATTATGTTTTCAACTTTGACCAGATGCTTGCTTTTGACGGAAATACCGCTCCTTACATGTTATATGCTTATGTAAGAACTATAAGCATTTTTAAAAAAGCACATTTAGATCTAAAGACTTGTTTAGATAAGAAAATAGTCATCGTAGAAAATGATGAACATAGTTTGGCTGTGCATTTGGTTAAATTCGCTGATCGTCTCTTGCAAGCAGCAGAAGAGAATTATCCTCACTATATTTGTTCTTATATTTATGATCTTGCGGTTTTGTTTATGAAGTTTTATGAAAACTGTCCTATTATAAAAGCTGAGAATCAAGCGGTGCAAGATAGTCGTTTAGCTTTGGCGGCATTAACATCAGAGGTTTTAAAGGTAAGCTTGAGTCTGCTTGGGATAAGTGTTGTAGAGAGGATGTAATTAAGT
>JAHIYS010000151.1 GCA_018814965.1 Gammaproteobacteria bacterium | reverse complement strand
GTCGCTACGCTTCTCGCAAAGACAGCAAAAAACTTCAGATTTTGGCAGACCTATAATTGATCTAATCAGAATCTTTTTACTATTTTCCTCTGGGCCTGAGTTTTTCAACAAAGCAACAAAATTTGATAGTTACCATACCGAAGCTTGGCCACGGGACCCATATCTCTTATGGCAATACCTTCCTTTAATACGCCCCAAAAAATCTGGTAATTATAGGCTACAACAATAATCTTGATTGGCAAATTATCGGCAATAAAAAATGAAGCAGGTAAAATATTAATCTAGATACAAAATTTTTGAAAAAATCTAATTCCCCTTTTTGCGCACCACTGCTACCACACTCGAAACATTACCTATATACCTCTTCACCCGCTCAAAGTGGGATAAGTTTTTCACCAATAGATGCATGGAAAATAAAACATAATCACCGCTATGCTCACCACTGCTAATATCATCAATAAGAGCGTTAGTCTTCGAAATGGCTTGGGTAAGTTCTGCTAAAGAACCAACCTGGTTAATTACCTCTACATTTAATGCTACACGGAAATCACCAGTAACATCTTCTGCCCAACTAACTGGCAAACATTTCTCAGGCTGCTTACGTAACTTAGCTAGATTAACACAATCATCTGTATGCACCTCTAAACCATATCCAGCATTAAGATAACCAAATATAGGATCACCGGGAATAGGACAACAACAACTAGAAAAAGTAATTGCCACCCCTTCTGCTCCGCTAATTAACAATGGCTTTGTAGAACCATTGGCAATAACTTCCTCCTTCCCTTCGCTACGGTTAATCAATTGATAAGCCACTAAAATAGCCATATTATTTCCAAGACCAATATCCTCATACAAAGCATCTTGATTTTTAAAACCAGCTTTTTTAAGAAAAGCCTCCATAGCCTCTGGGTGTATTTTATGAGAATCAAATGGCACTTCAGTAAAAGCCTTATCAAATAATTGTTTACCCAAAGCAACCAACTCCTCTCTTTTTTTGTTTTTTAAATATTGCCTGATATTACTCCGTGCCTTACTCGTAACTACAAAACTAAGCCACTCTGGATTAGGCTCTGATTTATGAGAGGTGACAATCGAAACTGTCTGACCATTTAACAGTACTGTTGATAAGGGAAGAAATCTTCTATTTATCCTAGCAGCCACACAGGTGTTACCAACATCAGTATGCACTGTGTATGCAAAATCTACTGCGGTTGTACCCCGCATTAACTCCATGATGTCGCCCTTAGGCGTAAAAACATAAACCTTGTCTGGAAATAAATCTATCTTTACATTTTCAAAAAATTCCGAGGAACTGCTAGCATGTTGCTGCATCTCAATTAACTTATTAACCCATTGTTGAGCACGCATATGGATGGCGGTAAGAGTTTCATCACCAGTTTTATATAACCAATGAGCTGCAATACCATTACTAGCCATTTGATCCATTGCCCGGCTTCGAATCTGGACCTCAACCGGGGCCCCATAAGGACCGAATAAAACTGTATGCAACGATTGATAGCCATTAAATTTTGGTATCGCTATATAGTCCTTAAATTTTCCTGGCAAAGGCTTATATAAATTATGGATTACACCCAAGGCACGATAACTATCATCTACATTTGGCACAACGATACGAAAGGCATATACATCCATGATATTGGCAAACGAAGCACTGTGATTTAGCATTTTTTTATAAATACCGTACAAATGCTTTGTCCTGCCAAAAATCTTAACCTCTTTTAAGACACTATGAGAAAAAGCTTCATTCAACTCCTGATCAAGTAATTCAATAGTCTCCTTATTCTTACCATAAACTTGTTCCACAGCTTTTTCTAAGATTTTATAACGTCTAGGATATAACGCAGCAAAAGCCAAATCCTCTAGTGCTATATACACTTTGTACATACCCAAACGATTAGCAATTGGCGCGTATATATCAAGAGTCTCCTTAGCCATCCGATGCCGCTTATAAGGGGGAAGACTAGAAACAGTTTGCATATTATGTAATCTATCGGCGAGTTTAATTAAAATTACTCGGATATCACGCGACATAGCAAGCACCATTTTACGAAAATTTTGGGCCTGCGTTTCATCTTTACCTGCGGATTCAATCTGAGTTAACTTGGTAACCCCATCAACCAAATCAGCAATCGTCTGGCCAAATTTAGCTATAATATCCTCTTTAGTAGCGGGAGTATCTTCGATAACATCATGGAGTAAAGCAGCAATAATACTTTGATAATCAATCCGCATATCAGCAAGGATGCTTGCAACAGCAATCGGATGCATGATGTACTTCTCACCACTTTCACGTTTTTGATCGGAATGATATTCTAAGGCAATAAGATAAGCCTGATAGATCTGCTCAATCTTATCAGGCTCAAGATAATTTAACTTTTCATGCAGTTGTTTATAAAGAAGCACATTTAACCCTTTCTTATCAAAGGTTACTCTTGGGTGCCTATATCAACAGTTTCTTCTAGCACTGTGTTAGGCTCTGTCTCACATCCAGGCTCACTCTCAGCATCAACTACTTCTTCTTCGACCACCAACTCAGACTCTGCATCTTCATCATTAACATCAATATCAGATTCTGATTCTGATTCAAAATTAGCTTCAGTTTGCTGAGTTTCATCTATAATTTCCTGGGAGATTTCAATAACCTCTTCAGCAACTATTTTTGGTGCAACTTGATGTTCTTCAAGAATACTTTTGTTGATAAAATTTTCTGCTATTTCTCGTAAGGCAATGACAGTGACCTTATCTCCCTCAGAAGGTACAAATGGATCTGCACCTCTTGATAGCTGTCGAGCCCGCTTACTTGCGATCAATACTAACTCAAATCTATTGCTAACATTTCTTAAACAATCTTCTACTGTTACCCGAGCCATAATAAAACCTCATTGATTTTAAACATAATTTTAAATATTTTCCCTTAATAACTCTTGAATCAAAACCTTATATTTTACCATCTGATGCCTAACAGATAACCTATGCCCCTTAACAATAGTCTGCAAATCAGATAGAGCAACTTCAAACTTATCATTTATTATAACATAGTCAAATTCTTTATAAT
>JAHIYS010000150.1 GCA_018814965.1 Gammaproteobacteria bacterium | reverse complement strand
TTAAGCAATCTTTGCTTGGCTTTTAGAGGGATATCTAGTTTTTTAATGAATTTATGCAGTATTTTTTTATCTATTTTTTGCCCACGAGTTAGATTTTTCATCTGTTCATATGGGTTTTCAATATTGTGGCGACGCATCACTGTTTGAACCGCTTCTGCTAATATCTCCCAATGGTTGTTGAGATCATCTTTAAGCGCCTTATGATCAACTGTAAGCTTATTTAATCCTTTTTCTAGGGATTTGTATGCCAAAACAGAATGCCCAACAGCAACGCCTAAATTACGCATTACAGTAGAGTCTGTTAGATCTCTTTGCCAGCGTGAAATAGGAAGTTTACTTGAAAAATGGTTAAGAAGTGCATTTGCAATCCCAAGGTTTCCTTCAGCATTTTCAAAATCGATCGGATTGATTTTATGGGGCATGGTGGATGAGCCGACCTCGTTAGATTTTACTTTTTGTTTTAAATAACCAATGGAGATGTAGCCCCAAATATCGCGACAGAGGCCGATAGTTATGGTGTTAAAGCGAGCTAAAATATCGCAGTATTCAGCAAGCCAGTCATGTGGTTCAATCTGAGTGGTGTATGGGTTGGAGATAAGGTCAAATTTTTCTATAAATTTTTGTTCTATTTTTTGCCAATCAATTTCAGGATAGGCCGCCATATGGGCGTTAAAATTACCAACTGCACCATTAAATTTGCCGAGAATTGGGGTGATTAGTAAATAGTCATATTGTCTGGTTAGGCGGTAGGCAAAATTAGCCATCTCTTTACCAAAAGTAGTTGGCGAAGCCGCCTGGCCGTGAGTTCTGGCAAGCATTGGGATTTTGGCATAGTCATATGCCATCTCTTCTAGTTGTAAGATGGTTCCCTTCATATATGGAAGCAATATTTCATCGCGAGCGTTGCTAAGGGTAATTGCGTAGCTTAGATTGTTAATATCATCAGAGGTACAGCCAAAATGGACGAATTCTTGATATTTTTTTAGAGTTTTATCTTCTGAGAGTTTCTCTTTAAGGAAATATTCAATAGCTTTTACGTCATGATTGGTTTGTTTTTCCAGTTCTCTAATCCGTTCGAGGTCTTTTATTTCAAAATGTGCAATTATATTGTGTAAAAACAATAAGCTTTTACGATCAAGAGGTTTAATCTCTTTAATTTTTGGATTGCTAGCTAGGGTTTTTAGCCACTCTATTTCTACGGTAAGTCGTATCAGGGTTAGATGTAGATCGCAAAACAGCGGTGAGGTATCGGTTAATTGTTCTGCATATCGACCACATAGTGGACTTATCGAAGTAAGTGTTGACAGTTTTATAGGGTTTGTCATAAGATCTGTTCTCTCGTTTTGTCTATATGTGTTAAATAGCTATACCGCTTAATTATAAAGTAAAATCAGGATGATAGCGAGAGAGTTTACTGCTTTTTTAATTATATATTAGATAGAGGCCCAATTATGAATAATATTGCTGACAATAGTTCTTTTGATTCTCAAGACGAGATTAGCCTATATGATATTTGGAATAAATTGGTGCAGTATAAGAAGGTGTTTTGGGTAACCTTTCTTGTGGTATTTCTTATTGGGGTTGGAGTGGTTTTAAATACTCCAAAAAAATATACTTTTACTGAGGTGCTTGAGGTTGGCAGATATGTTGATGATAGAGGGCAATATATCAAAGCTATAGATGTGAATACTGCAGTAGCTAAGATAAAAAAAGTATTATTTTCTCAAGCGATAGATGCATACAATTTGCAAACAGGGCAAAAGATTAATAAGGAAGGTGAAAAGATAATTGTTGATATTGGTGGCGCTGTTGGTGGCGGTAGAATTGATAATAGTATATTGAGTCTATCTATTATTGGTCAGCTTTCCAAGACAGAAGGATATAAGTTTATTTTTCAGCAAATAGTTGATGAATTGATAAATGAAGGCAAGTATATTGATTTGAGAATAAAGTCCTTGAGCGATTTTAAGGCAGATTTAGAGGGTCGTATGGCTACGACAAAAGCGGCAGTGGCTGCCATAGGTCCTGAGGATAATACGAAGATCTTGAGGGATAAAATAAGAGAGATAAAAACAGGAAATGGAGAGAGACTGGTTATTTTAGGTGATTCAGATGATCCAGATGATAAAATGATTAGGTTGCAAGGCAATATCAATGGGTTACAAAATAATATTAATACACTACAAATGCAAATTGATGGTACTTACAATACGAAAGTGATTTCTGAATTTACTGTTTCTAATCATCCAATTGGTGCATCTCGGGTAGTGCTATCATTTTTTGTTGCTATTTTGTCGCTCATTTTTGCGTTTTTTTGTGTCTTTGTGGTTGATTTCATAATCAAGCTAAAGAACTATCAGTCATAGTTTTGTAACTATATATTTTATTTTTACGGTGCTCTATGTTAATGCAATTTATAGATTTGAATAGCCAGTATGAAAGAATAAAAAAAAGCATAGATCAAAAAATCCATCAGGTTTTAGATCATGGCCAATACATTATGGGGCCAGAAATTAAAGAGTTGGAGGACAAGCTTGCTGCTTTTGTTGGGGTTAGGCATTGTATTGGGGTGGCTAATGGGACCGATGCCTTATTAATTGCGATGATGGCATTAGGAATCAGCTCTGGTGATGAGGTAATTACTACTCCTTTTACGTTTATCGCCACTGGAGAAATGATTGTTCTTTTGGGGGCAAAGCCGATTTTTGTTGATATTGATCTTCGCACTTACAATATCGATATTACAAAAATTGAAGCCGCAATTACCCCAAAGACGAAAGCCATAATGCCGGTTAGCATTTTTGGTCAATGTGCAGATTTTGATGTAATTAATAGTATTGCTGCAAAACATAAGATTCCAGTTATTGAAGACGGCGCTCAGAGTTTCGGTGCGACTTATAAGGGAAGAAAATCTTGCAATCTTTCAGCCATCGGTTGTACCAGTTTTTTCCCATCTAAACCTTTAGGTTGTTATGGCGATGGAGGCGCGTGTTTTACCAATGATGACGCGTTGGCTAAAGCTATGCGTGAGATCAGAATACATGGGCAAGATCGTCGCTACCATCATGCATCTTTAGGTATGAATGGAAGGCTTGATACTATTCAAGCGGCAGTTTTATTAGCTAAGTTTGAGATTTTCCCAGAAGAAGTTAAGTTGCGCGCAGAAATTGGCGCGCGATATACTGAGTTGCTAAAAGACCATGTGTTGACACCATATATTGAACCTTTTAATACTAGCGTATATGCACAATATACAATTCAAATAGATAATCGTGATCAAGTTAGGGATAAGTTGAATCAAGCGGGGATTCCAACCGCTATTCATTACCCGATTCCACTCCATAAACAACCAATATTTTCTGATCATTTTAGCTGTAAATTACCGGTTTCAGAGTCGGTTGCTGATAGGGTAATGAGTTTACCTATGCACCCATATTTGACCGAAAAAGACATACAAATTATTACACAGCGGTTGGTTGGTGTTTAATTTATATTTGAGACCTAGACATTTTTAGAAAGATACATGGTTGGTGAATATGACAGGAACATCTATCGACGATACTAGAACCAAAACACCAGTCCTTGCGGAAAATTTACTTTTAATATTTTCGGTAATTGGCACTGTTTTTATTCTTGTTTGGGTGTTTTGGTACTGTCGTTATGGCATTGATTTTAGTGATGAAAGTTTCTACCTAGTATGGATGTCAACCCCATTTAATTATAGTGCGTCGGCTACACAATTTGGATTTATTTATCACCCTTTATACGAGCTTTTGAAGGGAAATATTGCCGCATTAAGGCAAACTAATATCTTGATTACCTACTGCTTATCATGGGTGTTATGTAATATTTTTTTGAAAAATAACTTTTTTAATCAATCTCTACATATCAAGAATCGAATAGTGATTTCTGGTGCTGTTGCTTCAGTTGCTATAACATCTTTTATTTATGCGGGGTTATGGCTACCTACGCCAAGCTATAATCATTTAGCGTTGCAAGCATTGTTGGTGGTTGCGATTGGTTTGCTTTTGGCGGATAAACACGACAATATCATAAACATCATTGGCTGGTTTTTGATCGGTGCAGGTGGTTGGTTAGCTTTTATGGCAAAACCGACAACTGCAGCTGCCATTGGTTTATGCGCAATGTTCTATTTGTTGTTTTCTGGGAAATTCAGCATCCGATTACTAGCAATTTCAATTGGAACTGCTATTGGTTTTACTATTCTATCTGCGTTTGTTATTGATGGCTCGATCATTGGTTTTATTCAGCGACTGAAGGATGGAACTGATATGTATAAAATCCTTGCTGGAGGTCACTCAGGATTTTTAAGACTAGATAGTTTTGATTTTAGCAGGGAATCAAAACTTATTTTTTTTCTATTTATGGGGCTCATATTTTTTTCTACTTATTTCTCTCAGTCGAGAGTCAAGGCGCTAGCTAATAGTGCTACTGCATTGTCAATCATGTTTGGATTGTTTAGTTTTGCTATTATTTTTGGAATTATTCATAAAACCATTAATGCTGGAACTTTTCAGAGCCTATTAATTTGTTCTATTCCATTTGCAGTTATACTTGTTGGATTTACCATATATCGTTTCAAAGGTCCTTTTAAGATTTCACGTTTGCAATCTGCTTTGGCGCTAACTTTTCTGATGTTTCCCTATGCATATGCTTTTGGAACCAATGGTAATTATTGGATTTTGATTGGAGCTGGTGGAATTTTTTGGGTTCTTGTAGGTCTGGTTTTTTTGAATCTAATTGCTCGCAATATCAGGTTTCCAGCCTTATTGTTATCTATTGGTTTTGCGGTTCAATTGATTAGTGTGATTTTAATCCATAATGGTTTTGAATCACCATATCGTCAGCCTTTGCCTTTGCGAACTAACAGTTACAAGATTAATATAGGTAAGCAAGGTTCTAACTTGATACTTTCCGAAGATTATGCTCAATATACTAAAGATATAGTTAGTGTTGCTGATCGAGCAGGATTCAAGAAAGGGACACCCATGATCGATTTAACAGGAAAATCTCCGGGCGTTCTCTACGCTATAGGAGCTAGTAATATTGGACAACCTTGGACGGTTGGTGGTTATCCAGGCAGTGATGCGCTAGCTGAGGTAATGCTAAGAAAGGTAGAATGTAAAGAACTTGCTATGGCCTGGTTGTTAATAGAGCCCGAAAATCCGAATAAGATTTCGCCAAATATTCTTTCGAGTTTTGGTGCGAGTATAGCTAAAGACTATGAGAGTGTTGGTATGTTTAAGGCAGCAAAAGGCGTTGGTGGTTGTAAAGAAATTCGGATACAGAAAATTCTAAAGCCAATTAAATCTTTTCAGGATGCGGAGGCGGCATGTTTTTCTGAAAGAGCACTTAAACAATGAGATTAAATTTTTTCTTGTTTCAATAGGCATATAAAATGAATAAAGATTTTGATGATTTATTAAAAATATCTAAACTCAGACTTTTGCAGATGCACCATGAATCTAATTGTGGTCATATTGGTGGAAATTTTTCTTGTATTGATGCTTTAATGACGCTTCATCATTTAGTGATGAGGCCAGCTGATTGTTTCATTTTATCAAAAGGTCATTCTGCGGGGGCTTTATATATAACTCTTTGGAGTCTTGGCAAACTGAATGATTCAGATTTAAAGACTTTCAGCAAAGATAATACACTTTTTCCTGGGCATCCAAGTGGTTCGGGAATTCCAAACGTGCTTTTTCCTACTGGATCATTAGGGCATGGTCCTTCTCTGGCTGCGGGTTTGGCCTTAGCAGCAAAGCACAAAGATTTAGACAAGCAAATTTATTGTTTGTGCTCAGATGGTGAATGGCAAGAGGGAAGTTGTTGGGAGGCCCTTGCTTTTTCTGTTCATCATAAACTGAGTGATCTAACTATTGTCATTGATCAAAATGGTTTGCAGGGATTTGGCAATACCGAAGATATTGTATCTTATGGCGACTTAACTTCTAGAATCTCATCTTTCGGCGCGCATGTGCAAAGGGTTAATGGACACAACTATTTGGAAATAATAAAATCTCTAAATAACCAATCATCAGAAAGACCAAACGTGTTGATTTTAGATACAATCAAAGGAAAAGACCTGCATTTTTCGGGAAAAATGGAATCACATTATTTGCCGCTTTCTGAAGATCAATATCGTATTGCATGCGCGAATATCAATGGTGAGGGAGATTTATGAGAAAAGCCTTTGCGAAAGCTGTTATCTCGCAGTGTAATAAAGAGGATTATTTTTTTCTGACAGGTGATCTTGGTTTTATGGCGCTAGAGGAAGTACGAGCAGTTTTTGGAGACCGTTTTATTAATGCAGGTGTGGCCGAGCAAAACATGATTGGAGTTGCTGCTGGACTTGCCAGAGAGGGATTTAAAGTTTTTTCTTATAGTATTGCTCCATTTTGTTATGCACGTCCCTTTGAACAAATACGCAATGATCTTTGTTTGACAAATCTTCCGGTTTGTCTTGTTGGTAATGGCGGGGGTTATGCTTATGGTTATATGGGTCCAACCCATCATGCATTAGAGGATTGTGCAGCTATGAATTCTTTGGGTGTTCGAGTGTTGGTGCCAGCGTTTGATGAAGATATATCGGCAATGTTGATTGAATTCTCTTTTCCAACTTATCTTCGTTTAGGTTATGATGTTCGTCCCAAAGGTACTGAAGTTCCACAATATGCTCCATGGAGAGAAGTTTTGAGCGGAGAGCAGGGAGTTATTGTTGCTTTGGGTCCTCTTGCTGGGATAGCGTGGCAGGCGTTACTTGATGTGCCTGTTGGCGAAAGGCCATCTGTTTGGGCTGTTACGGAATTTGATGACAAAAAAATTCCAGATGCGTTCTTGACTCGAGTGGCAGGAAGAAGTCTTTTTGTTATCGAGGAGCATGTGTCTGCAGGGGGGCTTGGGATGCATGTGGCTCTTGCTATGGCTCTTAAAGGAATCCAGGTTTCTAGTTTTGTTCATCGCTTTGCTCTTAGATATCCAACTGGGCGCTTTGGATCACAGGGATTTCATCGTGCTCAATGTGGTATTGATGTCGATGGTGTTCGTTCTATGGTTTTAGGAAAGAAACATGAATATTGATAACAAAATAACAGGGTTGAGGGGTCCCATTCTCGTGATTGGGGCGAGTGGTTTTATTGGTGCGAATTTGCTACGTCGGTGTCTTGAGAGTCGAGATGATGTTATTGGGACTGTTTTTTCTGGAGATTCCTGGCGGCTAGATGGATTACCGGCGGCCAATATCTCGTTCCTTAATCTACAAGACACTGTTAGTGTCAAATCTCTTTTTAGTCGGGTAAAACCCAAGACTATATTTGATTGTTCCTCTTTTGGTTCTTATTCATTCGAGCAAGAGTTTGAGCGCATACACTCAACTAATTACTTGAGCTTTATTCGCATTATGGAGGAGGTTGCTGAACTTGATCTATCAGCCTACATTCACGCTGGAAGCTCATCTGAATACGGTTTGAACGCGTCAGCTCCTGTCGAAACAGATATTTTAATTCCAAATAGTCATTATGCAGTGAGTAAAGCCGCAACTAGCCAAGCGATTGCTTACTATGGAAAAGCACGAGGAGTTCCAGTCATTAACCTGCGCTTGTATTCAGTATATGGTCCATATGAAGATAGTTCGCGCCTGATTCCGACGCTTTGTGAGCGAAGTATACATGGGAAACTTCCGATGTTAGCGTGCTCGGAAGTTAGCAGAGATTTTATCCATTTAGATGATGTTATTTCTGCTTTCGTCGATTCAGCAATGCATATGTGTTCTGATATTGCGGGCGAGTCTTTTAATATAGGAACAGGAATTAAAACAACACTTTTTTCTCTAGCCAATATGA
>JAHIYS010000149.1 GCA_018814965.1 Gammaproteobacteria bacterium | reverse complement strand
TGTTGGAGCAAGCTCAGCAACTCCAGAAGAGATTGTTAAAGCTTATCTTAACGATACTCTTATTTCAGGGGCAAACCTTTGCGACCATTAAGTCAGCTTTACATTAGTAACTTGAAAATTGATGCATAAGCTAATATTACATTTAACAATTTTATTGATAGTAACTATAATTATATGTTTGACTGTGCGTCAACATTCGCTTTTAAAATCTAATAATGTGAGCTTAGAAAAAATTAATTCAATGAAAAATAATCAGCAATCAAAGATTAAAATTACTATTGTTTATGACAATAATGCTTATAACCCAGAGCTAACTACGGCCTGGGGATTTGCCTGCATCATTGAAATGCCCGAGCAGACGATTCTTTTTGATACAGGCGAAGATGGCCGCATTCTTCTTGAAAACATGGGAAAAATGGGGATTACCCCTCAAAAAATCGATATGGTTTTTCTTTCCCATATTCACAGTGATCATACTGGCGGTTTGATTGATTTACTCAAGCAAAATTCTAAAATAAGCGTTTATTACCCTCACTCCTTCCCAGAAGTTTTTGAACAACAAATTACAGCTTTGGGTGCTAAAGCAAAGAAAGTTGATCTTCCTCAAGAGATTGCCCCTAATATCTTTACCACTGGCGAAATGGGAGGGTTAATCAAAGAACAATCATTGGTTATTAAAACCAATAAAGGGCTATTGATAATAACCGGCTGTTCACATCCGGGCATTGTCAAAATAATTAACCAAGCAAAAAAAATCACTCAGGCCAAACCATATTTAGTAATCGGCGGTTTTCATCTAAGAGATGCTTCTACTGTTGAATTGAACGCAATTATTAATGATTTCAAATTGGCCGGAGTTAGAAAAGTAGGCCCAGCACATTGTTCTGGGCAACAAGCAGGTGCTTTATTTAAGAAGGCTTTTGGCAACAACTATATTCCTGCTGGCGCAGGCACTGAAATAAACATATACTAATCAAAAAAGAAGAGAGAACCATGACAAAAAAAAACTTTGATATAATTATTGTTGGAGGAGGACCAGCTGGCATAATCAGCGGGGTTACAGCTAGAAAATATTATCCAGATAAAAGCATTTTACTAATTAAAAATGTAGCACAAGGTGTAGTCCCTTGCGGCATACCATACATGTTTTCAACTCTAAATAAACCCGAAGACAACGCTATGGGCGACGCTCCTTTGCAAAAAAATAAAATCGATTTTTTAGTGGATGAAGTAGTTGATCTAAAAAAAGATGAACATAAAATTGAAACAAAACTTGGCAATAGTTTCTCTTATCAAAAACTTGTCTTAGCCAATGGCTCTAATCCAATAATACCGCCGATTAAAGGATTGGATAAAAATGGAGTGTATGCAATTCATAAAGATATGCCCTACTTAAAGGAATTAAAAAATAAAATAGGTAGTGCTAAAAATATAGTGATCATTGGAGGCGGTTTTATTGGAATTGAGTTTGCTGATGAACTTTCTAATATCAACAATTTAAACGTTCATTTGGTTGAAGTCTTACCACGGCTGTTAATGAATTCTTTTGATCCAGAATTCAGCAAAATGGTAGAAACTAAATTAGAAGAAAAAGGAGTTAAGCTTATATTGGGCAAAAAAGTCGTAGAAATAATTGGAAAAGAAAAAGTAAAAAAAGTTAACTTAGATGATAACAACAACATAAAGGCTGATCTAATAATCCTCTGCATTGGCGCAGCTCCAAACATTAAACTTGCAGAAAAAGCCGGTTTGGAAACCATTAAATCTGGCATTTGTGTTGATGAATACATGAGAACCAGCGATAAAAATATCTTTGCCGTAGGCGATTGTGCAGGAAAAAAAGATTTTTTTACCAGGAAAATATTACCAGTAATGTTAGCATCCACAGCCACAGCCGAAGCAAGAGTAGCTGGAGCAAATCTTTTTCAGCTTAAAGTTGTACGTGAAAACAAAGGAACCATTGCTATCTATTCAACATATGTAGATGGATTAGTATTGGGCTCAGCCGGCTTAAGTGAAACAGCAGCTACTAACGAAGGCTTTGAAATAGTCAAAGGAACCGCTGAAGTGCCAAGCAAACACCCAACCAGCTTGCCCAATACAGAAATGATTAAAGTAAAACTTATTTTTTCCAAACAATCAGAGGTTCTCATGGGAGGACAAATAAGTGGAGGAATAACTGCAGGAGAAATTATTAACAGTATTGGTTTAGCCATTCAGCAACGGGTTTCTTTAACTGAATTGGAAACACTGCAAATGGCTACGCATCCACATTTAACAGCTCCGCCTACTCAATATCCATTAGTATTAGCAGCTCAAAATACACTAAATCGGTAGACACTAGTACCTATTTGTTTGTTTTAAGCACGTTTTTAATACCGATAATGATCTGGTTTATAGGGGCCTTCTGCTGGCACACCAAGGTATTCAGCTTGTTTTGGCGTTAGCTTGGTCAGCTTAACCCCAATTTTTCCCAAATGCAGCCTGGCTACTTCTTCATCCAATTTTTTGGGCAAGGTATAAACGCCAATTTTATAATCCTTAGTGGCAAACTCAATTTGCGCCAAGCTTTGGTTAGTAAAACTATTGCTCATCACAAAACTGGGATGACCAGTGGCGCAACCCAAGTTTACCAAACGGCCTTCAGCCAGCACAATAATTGATTTGCCGGATTTTAAGGTCCACTTGTCAACTTGCGGTTTAATGGTTTCTTTTTTACAGGCAGAATTGTTTTCCAAATAGTGCATGGCAATTTCATTATCAAAGTGGCCAATGTTGCAAACAATGGCGCCGTCTTTCATTTTTTCCATATGCTCACCGCTAATCACTTCAAAATTTCCAGTGGCCGTAACATAGATATCGCCTTCAGCTAAGGCATCTTCTATCGTGGTTACTTCATAACCTTCCATAGCTGCTTGCAAGGCGCAGATTGGATCGATCTCGGTAATAATGACGCGCGCGCCAAAACCTTTCATAGATTGCGCACAACCCTTGCCCACATCGCCAT
>JAHIYS010000148.1 GCA_018814965.1 Gammaproteobacteria bacterium | reverse complement strand
TTTAATTGCGCTATTTCAGTTTGTAGTCACTCTAATATATGATCAACCAAACAACAAACTTTTAGATTTTTCTAAACATCTAAATGCCTATCTATTACAAATAGTGAATTTTTTGACTTTCAATTCAGAAAGCAAACCATTCCCTTTTAGCAATTTTCCGGAAAATTAAAAATAATACTATGCATACGAAAAACTACTCTCTTTTAGTTTTTGACTGGGATGGAACTTTAGTTGATTCAGAAAAACTAGTTGTCGATGCCATTCAAAAAATTGCTGGTGACTTTGGCCATAAAGTACCTTCAACCGATAAAGTACGGCAAAATTTTGGCAAAAATTTAGAAGGGATGTTAGAGCCGTTCTTTCCTAAAGAGAAACATGCTCATCTTACTGAAGCATTTTATAACCATTTTAAGGAAGAGAGGCTGATAACTAATTTTTTTGAAGATGCTATAGATACCTTAACTCATCTAAAACAAGAAGGGTTTACTCTAGCAATCGCCACCAATAGACCACGCGCTGATTTAAATAAAGCTTTAACTGCAGCAAACATCTGGCACCTTTTTGCAACAACCCGATGTCCAGAAGATGGTGAATTAAAACCACATCCATCTATGCTGCTAACATTACTAGAAGAACTACAACATGATCCTAAAAACACTCTGATGATTGGTGACTCAGCTTTTGACATGCAGTTTGCCCAAAATGCAGGGGTTGATGCCTTAGCTGCATGCTATGGACATAATAGGAAAAAACATTTATCAAAATTTAATCCTGTTGGGTATATTGACCATATTAGTGAACTAAAAAATATTTTAACCCCTCCTCAAAAGGCCAACTTATGAACAACAGTTTAGAAGCTATAAAAATATCTGATAGAGTTTATTGGGTCGGAGCAATCGACAATGAAATCCGTGATTTTCATGGCTATAGTACGCTGCGCGGAACTACTTATAACGCCTATCTTATTCTTGGAGAGAAACCAATCCTCATTGATACGGTAAAAGCACCTTTCTTCTCTGAAATGATGGCGCGCATCTCATCTGTTATCGAACCAGAAAAAATCTCTTATATTATCTCTAACCATGCTGAGATGGATCACTCGGGGTCATTATTACCAACCATCGAGGCGATACAACCAGAAAAGGTGTTTGCCTCAAAAATGGGAATAGCAGCTTTAAAATCCCATTTCCATTCCCAGCTTGATCTTACAGAAATAAAGAATGGGGGAAAATTCACCCTGGGAGATGCTAGTTTTGAATGCATAGAAACCAGGATGCTGCATTGGCCAGACAGCATGTTTACCTATTTTGCTGATGATAAAATTTTGTTTTCACAAGATGGATTTGGAATGCATTTAGCAACTGACAAAATGTTTGCCGACCAAAATGATAAATCTATTCTTGAACATGAAGCGATGAAATATTTTGCAAATATTTTATTGCCTTATACAACCTTTGTTACAAAATTATTAACTGCCTTTCCAAGTTTAAATCTTGATATAAAAATGCTGGCTCCAGATCATGGTCCTGTTTGGCGAACCCATGAAGATATAAGCTGGATCATGACGTTATGGAAAAAATGGGCCGAGCAGAAACCAACCGAAAAGGTGGTTGTAATTTATGACACCATGTGGAATAGCACCGCTAAAATGGCAAAATCTATCGCTGATGGAATAATGGCCGAAAATGTCACAGTCAAAGTTATGCCTCTATCGGTTTTTCATCGTAGTGATGTTGCCGCCGAGTTACTAGAAGCTGGGGCGTTAATTATGGGCTCCCCTACCATTAATAACCAAATGTTCCCAACTGTTGCTGATGCTCTATGCTACTTAAAGGGACTAAAACCCCAGAACCTAATTGGCCAAGCTTTTGGATCCCATGGCTGGTCAGGAGAAGCTGTCAAACTCATACAAAATGATCTAGAAACTTTAAAAGTTAAGTTGGTTGAAAATCCGATAAAAACCAACTATGTCCCAGATAACAACTGCTTGGCTGAATGTAGAAAATTAGGCCAAAGTATTGCGAGGATGTTAAAAAATGGCCATTAAAATTGATCCTGCAGCTTTATACCAAATCCAATATGGGGTTTTTATAATCAGCTCTTTTCTTGATGACAAAATAAATGCCCAAATTGCTACCGTTGCATT
>JAHIYS010000147.1 GCA_018814965.1 Gammaproteobacteria bacterium | reverse complement strand
GCCGGAATAGTTATTTGTGGTTGTGGTTTGGCAATTAAATTTTTAGGTCTGTAACCTCGGTTTCATTGGTTTAATCCAATTGGTGGATTTTTATTGCACGTTATCGGATAATGAGACAATATTTAATGGAGAATTTTATGCAACAAGATGGAGCTCAAATATTGCAGATTAAAGCTGAAGCTAGCGTTAATGATTTTATGAACTCCGCTGATAACACTCATGATACCTATCTTTCTACAAGTATTGCTAATTTGCTTAATATCTTACAAGAAAAATATAAATTAGATGATGCAGGGCGTATTCAAGCTATCTCACAGTTCAAACAAGAGGCTCGCAAAATCTTTTCTTCGGATAGTAGGCAAAATCTTGAGCTTGCTTTTGAATACATCGATCGAACCATGAACGAGAAAGAAGATGAGATGGATTATGCTGTATTACAAGGAGAGTTGAAGTTATATCCGCTAAAAGAAGTGTTCCCTCTAGTTTGTCAGGCAATTATCGATCAAAAGAGCTACGGGAAGCCTCCAGTAAAAAGCACCAAAGAGAAAGAGTTAGAGGCTAGAGTTCTAACTTTGGCTAATTGTTTAATAGATTTAGCTACCTCTAAAAGTATTATTTGTCATTATGGGGTACGTAATGATTTAGTGATGACGTTAAATGGAGTGTATCCAGGGGTAAATATTGTAGAGGATCTTAATGCTTATATTCTCGCAATAGCTGCTGAGTATTTTGAAAATGACCTTCAGAGCCTAAGAAAAAAATCTCCAAAAGAACACTATAAGTTGTTAATTGCTTGGATGGATCAAACTCCAGATGAAGAGGAGGGGAGGATTTTAAAGGATTATATGGTTAACCATAAAAAGGAGTGTAAAAAAAATCTAGTTGAGTTATTCATCAGACAAGGGTTAATAATTAAAGTTAAAGTTGATAATGAGGAGTTATTATCACCAGATAAAGTTGATGATGAGGAGTTATTATCATCAGATAAAGTTGATGATGAGATGTTACTATCACCAGATAAAGTTGATGGTGAGGAGTTATTATTACCAGATGTGGCTAAAAAAATTAATGAAACTATTTCAAATCTTTTATATATTCCAGCTTCAGTTGGTTCAGATCCGCTTTTGAACTTAGTAAAGCAGATATTTGACCGGAAGTTTGTAAGCACTGCTGGCGGTGATATGGAGCTAGAACTAAAATCAAAAAGGGAACAGGTATTGCAACAGGCCCGGGATAGCTTTAGAGGGCATCAAGGGGATTTTGATGATTTTAAGAGTCAAGGTGATAAGCTTTCGTTTTTTGTGCGATTAGACGATGAGTTTTTAAAGTATATTCGAATTATAGATGTGGTGGACAAGGCTTTGCCTAGCATGGAGGAATCTATGAAAGGGATGTACGCACCTATATTAGAGAAGACTATATCTGTATTTGATGAGTTATATGCGAGTTATTTTTCTGGTGATATATCTATTCAAGATTATGTGTCCAAAGCAAGCGGTAAACTTGATGATTTAAATAAAAGTTCTGAGCAGATGCCAGCGGTGTTTAGGATTAAAGATTGGCGCAGTTTAGAGTCTGAATTAAGTGATATTTCTGAGGATGAGAGATGGGATTTTGTTATTTCTTCTTTTAAAGATTTTCCTAGTTGTTTAAGAGGTATTGTTACAAGTGGTTGGCAATTAGAGCATTTGTTTAAAATGATGCCAGAAGATGAGTCCTTTAATAGAAGAGCGTCAGAGTTTGCTGTGGCTTTTTTAGAGAAGGCGCCTTCAGAATACCTGCAAAAGCTAATCCAGAATGGATTTCACTTGGGTTACATATTGTCGTTGTTGCCAGAAAAACGGCGGCTTGATTTCATTAATAATTCTTTACAGCCCACATCGGAATATTTGCGTAAGGTGATTCAGGGTGGAGAGCAATTATGGGCGGTATTAGATTATTTTTACGATCCGGGATTTATTAGGCTCTTATTAGATGGTGCAGATCCACGCTATCTGCAAAGAATTATTCAAGATGGTAATACGCTGATTTTGATGTTGAGATTGTTTCCTAAAGAAAAGAGGCGGGATTTTATTCAAAACTCTTTAAATGCTACGCCAGAATATTTTCGGTGGATCTTTGAGGGTGGTGATAATATAGAAGAGGTGAAGGAGGTGGTGGTCACGATATTCGAAATTTTTAATTTCCTGCCAGAAGAGGGGTGGTTTGATTTTGAAGGTAATTATTTAAAGTTTTTACCAGGGTACTTGCAGCGTGTAATTAAAGATGTTGATAGTTTATTTCAGATATTACTTATTTTTCCTGAAGAAGATCGACTCAGCTTCCTTGTTAATAGTATGAAAACTACCCCTGAGTATTTGCAAGGAATTATTAAGGAAGGAATAGATATACATCATATTTTGGAATGGTTGCCAAATGAGGTTAGAGAGGAGTTTGTTTTTGAATCTTTGAAGATCACGTCAGAATACCTAAGAAGTAAAATATCGCATGGTCGACAATTACATTATGTTCTATGGGATTTGCCCAAAGATTCTTGGCCCCGTTTGATTAAGTTATGGCTGAATGGAGCATCTGCAGATTATTTACAAAAGACTATTCATGATGCATCTTTTCTGAAAGATATACTGAATATTTTTCCCAAAACCGAAAGATGGGATTTTATTATAGGTTCTTTTCAGGCTACCCCGGAAAGTTTACGTAAAATTATTTGGCTTGGGAGAGATATAAGTATATTGGAAATGTTCCCTGAGAGTGAGCGTCAAGATTTTGTTCAGCTTTTACTGAAAGAAGCATCTTTAAAGTACTTAAGAAGATTTATTAACGACAAAGGAGGGGAGTTGAAGTCTTCTGACATCTTAAAGTTAGTTTTGGAGTCTCTTCCGAAGAAGCAGCACAGCGACTTAGAGGATGTTGTTGGCATGTATGGTCAGCGTAAGCGAGTTAAGATAGCGGCTATAGATCAAGAGACCTTTTTGAAAACTTTGTTAGATGGTGTATCTTCTGATTATCTCCAAACCGTATTTACAGATGCTAGTATGATTAAATCCGTATTAGAAATAATTCCAAACTATCATGATAGTTATGATAAATTGAATCATTTACTAAATGAATTAAAAAATAAAGAAGATGAGCCTCAAGATAGTCGTTTAGGGATATAGATGGTTTTGACAGAATCAATATCCTAACTTACAATGCACCACAATTAATCAAATGTTAATATATTAAGGAAGGTGTCATGGCAGATAATAGTAGAGATCAGATTATAGATATTGGGTTGCATGAAATTATGGGAGTTGTTGGTGGAGTTGGCTCTTGTTTGTGCGGTCAGCTGGAAATATTTCAGGTTAAATGGACGCTTATAGGGATAGGATGGGGTCGTACTTATTGTGCAAGGCAGTGCCTTAAGACCAAAAAGACCCATCTCTGGAAGATTAGTGATTGTGGCTGTTGTGGTAGTCAAGTGTCATTGGATTAATTCCTAGGTTTATAGCGGTTCCCTAAAATATGGAATCAAGTCATTGCGAAAAATGAGCGAAGCTCAT
>JAHIYS010000146.1 GCA_018814965.1 Gammaproteobacteria bacterium | reverse complement strand
TGAGGCAGATGTTCTTAACAAAACTGCTTCTCCAAAGGATATTGCTAAAACTGCTAAGGCGTATGGGTGTAAGAGTGTTGCTTTTACTTACAATGAGCCCACTATTTTTATGGAATATGCAATTGATGTTGCTAAAGAGTGTCATAAATTGGGGCTTAAAACCATCGCAGTAACTAATGGTTATATTTGTGAAAAACCCCGGGAAGAGTTTTTTTCTTATATGGATGCTGCTAATGTTGATCTCAAAGGGTTTAGTGAAAAATTTTATAAAGATATAACAGGCTCTCACTTGCAACCAGTGCTCGATACACTTATCTATTTAAAGCAGCACACTAAGGTTTGGTTTGAAATTACCACCCTTTTAATTCCTGGGGAAAATGATTCAGCCCTTGAAATTGATGCCAAGACAAAATGGATCAAACAGAATTTAGGTGTGGATGTGCCGCTGCATTTTAGTGCTTTTTATCCCACATGGAAAATGCTTGATAAGCCGATGACTCCTTTAGAGACTTTAGTGAATGCGCGTAATATAGCGATAAAAAATGGTTTGCGCTATGTTTATACCGGAAACACATATTATCCTGAAGGGGGTAAGACCTTTTGTTACAATTGCAAAAAGTGTGTAATTTTAAGAAGTGGCTATGAAATTTCAGAGTATCATTTGGATCATGATGGAAATTGTGAATTTTGTCATACTAAATGTGATGGGGTGTTTGAGTAGAGTTTTGGTTAGCGTTATATATTTATGATATGAGTGATTTATAGTAGGGTAAGGCGCCAAAAAATACGGGGCAAATATTATGATATGGTTTAAACCCAAAAGTATTCGAATACGAGCTGATAGTATTATAGATTTAAAAAAAAATACATTAGCAAATATGGAGCAATGTTTGCGAGATTGGAACAGAGGGTTTAATAATATATTTTTTCTTGATGGCAGGGTGCTTAGATCATTTAAAGATATTTGTGGTGATATGGGTATAACTTCTGGCGATGAGCTTACCGAGGAAACGTTGCGAAAGATTTGGAATGACCGTTTATTATCGAAAGCTTTTGGTAGTAACGAGTCAAAAAAAGGGGTTATGCTCGAAGATTTTGAGCATTTTATGCATCAAGGTGGGTATCTTAATATGCTACAGTCAGCTTTGTTTGATGTGATTATCAAGAAGGAAAATATTTTGTCATCTCTTGATGGAGTTGATCGACGGTTTGTTATTTCTGTGGATAAAGATAAAATTTCTATGACAGAATCACTGAAGATTAAAAAAATCACTGATTTGAAAGGTGTAGTTGTAGCTAACGGTTCTAGCAAAAAACCTCTAATGACAGCGGTGGGGGAGTACAGTCTCGATTTTGATAGCGTTAGCAATATACCACGATGTGCTATAAAAAAAGTTGAATTAGAGCATAATAGTAAAATCACGCAATCTTTCTTTGTTAAGCGAGACAGAAAAATTGTCTAGGGAAAATGTGTCGCATAATGTTGGCCTTAAATCATAGGTGTAGTAAATTTTTGCTTAACAGGGCTTACAAATATAAAAGCAATCGTAACTTATTGTTTATTATATCTTTTATGCGAAACCTTAAGGAATAATTAAATTTTTGACTATTTGATTTTTTTTAGGTTATAATCATTTCTCCCAATAAAGGAAAAAGGAGATTTAAAATGAAAACATGGATTTCAAGAAAGGATGTATTGCGTTCCCCTCAAGCTGCTCTCAGAATATATGCAAGTGGTAACAGACGATCCCGTTTTAACAGTGAGCTAACTTTTGCTAGCAGGTCTAAGCAACACTTTTTAGTGCGTAGACTTAAATCACAGTTGAAGGCATTTTCTAAACTATTAACCCAAGAAGCTATGGGTGAGATGGAGAGAGGTTAGTTAACTGTCTTTGTCTTTGAATAAGATGTTATATTCGAATGGTTGTTTTGTTTCTCAAAATTTCTAGTGCATATTTATTCTAAAATAAACTATGATTTAGTTTTTTGTAACTTATAGCCATTTCGAGTATAGCATCTTTTCAGGGGCAATATGGGGGTTGTTGCAATTGTGAAATCTTGCATTTTGGATCCTGCAGTCTTTGCCTCCATACGATAACTATTAAGCTTTGTCGCTTTGTTAAAAACTCAGGGCCAAAGAAAAATAGCAAAAAACTTCAGATTGTAATAGCTCCTGCTTGGTCCAGAAAGGAAGTTTTATTTTGGGTTTAGTTGCTTCTAATTTATCTTAGACCAATTAGTTGGCGAAATATTTTTCGACAATCTTGTCGTAGGTACCATCCGCTTTTATTTGAGCAAGAGCATTATCAAGAGTTTTGGCAAGCTCAAGATTGTCTTTTGCTACAGCAATCCCATATTTATGCCATACTAGATTTGAGTATTTGGCCGGTAGACTGATTAGGCGATATTCCTTGGGATCTTTTTGCAAAAACCTCCAATGTTTTAATGCCATAACATCATCGATAACAGCATCTACTAGTCCATTTTCCAGTGCTATATAGGCATCATTTTTTGTAGCGAAGCTTTTGATAATAACTCTATCGCCATAAGTTTTTTGCAGATATTCTATGTAACAAGTATGCTCTTTTACGCCTAGCGTTTTACCTTTTATTTCTATCGGCGCACCATTAAATACGGTGTTTTTTGTGGCGATTAAGCGTGCTGTGCTAGAAAAATAAGGGCCAGTAAAGGTGACATCTTTCAGTCGTTTTGAGTCAATAGTGATACTGCTAATCCAAGCATCATATTGGCCAGATTTGAGTGAGGGCCCCATATTTTTTAAACTATCATCACTGAAGGTGTGTTTGACGCCTATTTTTTCACAGAGCGCTTTAGCAATGTCGATATCAAACCCTTGTAATTCGTGGCGGGCATTTAACATAGCAAATGGCGGATAGATTTCAAAAGCAAACTTAATAGTTTCGGTTTCCGCGGTAGATATTACGCTAGCCATAATTAGTATGGCGCTAAATGCGTGTAGGAATAAATTTTTTTTATTCATATAATATCTTAAAAATTGTTGCACTGATTTATTTCAATTAGTTATATTATAGATCTTTTTTATTCATTATGCTAATTGCTATGATATAGTATGTTTTGTGGTTATGTAGGCCAAATAATTGTATTTTTTGGAGGTATAATATGTCTTTAAAATCAGATCGATGGATTAAAAAAATGGCAATTGATCATAAAATGATTGATCCTTTTGTCGCTGGGCAAGTAAAAGCCGAAGGGGATAAAAACCTAATCTCTTATGGGTTATCAAGTTATGGTTATGATGTCCGTTTAGCTGATGAATTTAAGATTTTTACCAATATTAAGTCGACTATTGTTGATCCTAAAAACTTTGATCCAGATAGCTTTGTTGATTTAAAGTCAGATGTTTGTATTATCCCTCCGAATTCATTTGTACTTGGTCATACAGTTGAATACTTTAAAATTCCAAGGGATATCCTGGTTATTTGTTTGGGTAAATCTACCTATGCTCGTTGTGGGATCATTGTTAATGTCTCCCCGCTTGAGCCAGAGTGGGAAGGGCATGTTACCTTAGAGTTTTCTAATACTACTAATCTGCCAGCGAAGATCTATGCACATGAGGGGGTGGCACAATTATTATTTTTAGAAGGGAGTGAAGAGTGTGAGGTTTCTTATAAGGATAGAAAAGGTAAATATCAAGGGCAGCGAGGGGTTACTTTGCCAAAGGCATAATCCATTTTAAAAAACATACAAAAATAGCAAAAAATATTAGCTTGCAATACTCCCATAAGATGATATTAGAGGCTGATGAAATCCTGGTCTTTTTGCCGTCATTGCGACGTGGCAATCTCGGAGATCCGATCCATTTTTTTTGTTATGACGGCAAAAGCCACATTTTTATTATACCGGCGAAAGCCGGTATCTAGAAAATTTAGTAAATTAGTAGAAGTAGTGGTGTAAAAAATCTTGGACTTTAGCGAGCCCGTAATTAATTTGCTAGATTACTCGCGACATCCTGTCGCTCGCCCTTTTGGCATGCCTTTTGCAGTTGCGACAAATTCGCTTGGAGCGAATTTGAATTGTGCAAAGCACAAGCCTGCAAGGCGCGAAGCAGGGACAGCGAAGCGTAAATTTGTCACATCCGTATCAAACCCTTACTTCGTAAGCTCACAATGATAATTTTTGTTCAGATTTTAGCTGTTTCTGTTACTACTTTGCTCTAACAGGGCGCTTAAGATGGTGGTATTCTTTTATAAAGTAACATATATTATTAGGGTCAAGAAAATATCTGATTGGAGTAAATATTATGCAAATTATCGATCAAAGTTGGGAATGGCTCCAGAAGCCGAGCAAAATACTTGAGACTGTAGAGTTGGCTGGGCGTACTTGCTATAAGTCAGAAAAACGTATTACAGAGGGTTCTGCTGAAAAATTTGTAAAAATGATTTTAGATCTTGGTCATGAAACAGTGATTGAGCATGTAAGTGCCTCGATACGTTTTATTACTAACCGTGGTGTTACTCATGAATTGGTGCGTCATCGATTGGCTAGTTATTCCCAAGAGAGTACTCGTTATATTCGCTATAACGACCAATTGGTATTTATTCGGCCAATTTGGTGGAGCGACGTTGAATATTCTGATGAGCAAAAAAAGCATTGGCAAACCTCTATGGAACAAGCCGAGAGAGCATATCTAGATGCTTTGCAAAAAGGGGATAAACCTGAGCAAGCAAGAGAGATGTTGCCTAACGCAACTAAAACTGAAATCGTTGTTACTACTAATCTTAGAGAGTGGCGACACATATTTGATCTTCGTTGTGCCAAGCCAGCCCATCCGCAAATTAGAGCTTTGATGTTAGATTGTTTGCAAGGTTTTGCCAAAGAGATTCCGATTGTGTTTGATGAGTTATTGCAGAAGTATTCGGAATAACCATCGGTTTAGATTAAGTAGATGTTTCAGCGGCGTGATAGGATGATCTAGCAAGAGGGGAGCTGGTTACATGTTTAAAGCCAAGCTGATAAGCCAATTTTCCAAGCTCAGTAAATTCTGGTGGGGTTACGTAGCGGGTAACCTCAAGATGTTTCTTTGTTGGTTGTAGATATTGTCCTATGGTAAGTCTATCAACTTCATGGGCGCGAAGATTAGACATGGTTTCGTAAATCTCATCTTTAGTTTCCCCAAGGCCTAGCATTAATCCTGATTTTGTTGGTATTTCCGGATATAGTTCTTTATGTTTTCTCAATAACTCTAGTGATGCCAGGTACTCTGCTTCTGGGCGTACTATTGGGTAAAGTCTAGGTGCGGTCTCAACATTATGATTAAAAACATCGGGTAGTTGTGTGCCCAAAATTTTTAAAGATTTGTCTATAGAATGGCGAAAATCTGGGGTGAGAATCTCAATTTTAATCTGAGAATTTTTATTACGGATCTCTTTTATGCAGCTGGTAAAATGTGAAGCGCCGCCATCTGGCAAATCATCCCGGGTAACTGAAGTTATAACCACATATTTTAGCCCCATTTTTTCTACTGTTTGAGCGAGGTTGTTTGGCTCAAGCTGGTCAATAGGAGATGGACGTTTGCCTGGAGTTACATTGCAAAATCGGCAGTTGCGGGTACAAATATCACCCATGATCATAAAAGTTGCTGTGCCCAGTTTGAAACATTCCCCTAAATTTGGGCATGCCGCTGCCTCGCATACTGAGGTTAGTTTATTTTGGCGTAATAACTTCTTGATCGCCGAAATTTCAGGATTACATGGCCACTGACTACGGATACATGGTGGTTTGCGGTTATTGGTTGGCATAAATTCTAATATTTAGATTTAACGGTAGTGTATCAGAAAACCATCGTGATAATAAAATTTTTGATAAGATGGACGCCAGGGGTTGGTGGGCGCAAGCTTGGTAGGCGCGTGCTTGGTAGGCGCAAGCTTTAGCTTGCGTTATAAATCGCAGGCTGAAGCCTGCGGCTACCCGCGTTATAAAGCATGGCCT
>JAHIYS010000145.1 GCA_018814965.1 Gammaproteobacteria bacterium | reverse complement strand
TTCTGCAATAGAAACGCAATAACAATATAATAATATAATATGGATTAAAATAATGATTAGAAAAGAAATTACTCCAGATGTCTCCAGGGTATTGGCGGCGAGTTTGGTTGTTTTTTTATTGTTGCTTTTTTTGACCGGGCGTTTTATCTACCAAAGCAGGATTAGTAAACTGTTACAGATTAAGCGGGAACGTAGTCGAATAGAATTGGAAAACAAGGTCGGGAAACAGCTTGGCGATTTAAAAAAGATAAGGGAAAAGTTGCCGTCCATAAAAGAAAGCTCTATATTTTTAGGAGATATTGCTAAGCTGGCTGGTCAACTGGATATGAAATTGGTTACGATATCAGCCATGCCGGTGCAAAAGTTTAATGATTATACGAAATTTTCTGTTCGGTTAGATATTGATACCACTTATCATGAGTTGGGAAACTTTATCAGCAGACTAGAGACCGCAGGAAGGTTCATTTATATCGATTCCTTAGAAATGGCGCCGGCAGAAATTGCGGAAAAAACTACAGCGCGACTCTTAGTAAAAATTAATCTCAGCACAATTAATTTAACCGATACGAGTCTTGAGATATGAGTAATAAAAAGCTATCATTTTGTTTAATATTTTTAATTTTGGTGCTGTTTTGGGCTGAGACGATAGAGGCCAAGGAGAAAATAGAACAACAGGTTGTAAACGAGGCAAAGAAGACAACTAGAAAAACAGCCGGAAAAATAGAGTATATTGGACACAAAACCAACCGAGACCCATTTGGTCTGCCACCAGAACTGGTAAAGATCTTGGAAGCGGCAAAATCCGATCCAGGGGCTAAGGTTGTGCAAGTGCCCAATGTAGAATTGCAAGGTATAATTTGGTCGGCAAGTTTTCCTCAGGTGATTATCAATAATAGTGTAATGGCTGTGGGCGATAAGATTGGTGACTTTGAAATACAGCAAATTACCAGGAATGGAATCATTTTGTTCTATAAGGGGCAGACAATCCCTATAAAGATAGAAGGATACAAAAGAAGGAGCAGATGATGAAAAGGATTTCGAGTTGTATTTATTTCTATTTATTCAGTTTTTGTCTTGTTTGTGTGTTTATGGTCAGGGGGATTGTTTTCGCTCAGGAATCCGGCCTAACTTCAGAACCTACTCTAGTAACTGATACGAATACAGTTTCACTTGATTTTAAAGATGCGGGCTTAAAGGATGTTTTAAAGGTGTTTTCGCAGCAATCGGGTTTAAATTTTATAGCAGCAAAGAGCGTAGAAGACAGGACAATCACCCTGTACATGGAAAATGTTGTCGTTGAGGATGCTTTACAGACTTTGCTGGATGCGAATAATCTAAGTTTAGAGCAGCGGCCGCAAAGCAATATTATTGTGATTAAAGGGCAACCCATACCAGAAGTAGAGACAATGACGCGGGTTTATAAATTGCGATACCTTCATAGTCATGCTGACCAGGGTGAATATGTTATAAAAGGAAAATCTTCCGGTAAAGGCAAGGCTGCTGGCTTACAAGTAAGTGATTTGATACGTCCCTTGTTAAGCCAGTTTGGCAAGTCTGTTGAGTTTATGAATTTAGTAATTATTACCGATATCCCGGAGAGATTTAAATTAATTGACCAGGTCATCGCTGATTTGGACAAGCCCATTCCAGAGTTAATGCTTGAGGTTGAACTTATTGAAACAACAGCTGATTTTTTAGAGCAAATGGGTGTTAATTGGGGGACTGATTTCTTAAGGTATACTGGTCCGGCAAGAGTAACTGCTGCTCCGTATGCTCCTTGGAGGACTAATCCAGCAAGCTCTCCGCTGGAAGGTAAGCTAGGTGGATCGGCTACAGATACTGGAGTTTCATTCGCTTATGGACTTATGGATTCTCGTGGGCTTAATGCAGTATTGCAAATGTTAAGTTCAGATGCGAACACCAAATTTTTAGCTAAGCCACGGATCCTTGTTCAGAATAGGGAATGGGCAGAAATCAAAATAACAGCAGATCAGATTGTTTCACTCCAGACCATAGTGTCACGCAGTGGCAGTACCGTATCTACAGAAACCAAAGTAGAGAGAATGGAGGTGGGCACAACCCTGCGCCTAATACCAATAATAAACGAAGAAGAAGGCTTTGTTTCTCTATTGCTTGAACCGACAGTTTCTCGACCAAAGGACTCAGCTTTTAAAAGTCCGGAGGGTGTTGCGTATGTTGACCCCTTAGAAAGAAGTTTTCGTACGGTAGTGATGATAAGAGATGGCGAGACAGTGGCCGTGGGTGGGTTTATTACCACAGAAGATATGGCTATACAAACAAAGGTTCCTTGGTTCGGTGATATTCCTTTTTTAGGCGCATTATTTCGCCATAAAAAAACAATAAAAGTTGATAAGGAACTTTTAATTTTCATTACGCCAAAAATTTTAAGCCCGACAAAAAGGTTGAGTATGTCAATTGCCGAGGAAAAAGCTGAAAAAGAAGAGCTATCTTCTAATAAGATGCAACCAGAGCCTGAGGGAAAAGTTACTGAGCAACCGCTGGAAGAAAAAGCAGAACCGGTTGCTGATGCAGAAAAAACGGTCCTACCTCTACGGGAACAGTAATGATCCGGGCTGGATTATTGAAAAATTAAGTTTAAGAAGAGCTAAACGGCAAGATTAAAAAAACTAAACATTTATAAGCCAGATGATAAAATCAGATTTAAGACTTGGGGAGTTGTTAATAAAAGAGGGGTTAATAAGCGATGAGCAGCTAAAACAAGCCCTTGCGCAGCAGAAAAGAAGTGGCGGCAAATTGGGTGAGATTTTAATACAACTTTATTTTGTCTCCGAGAGTCAGATTGCGGGTACCCTTTCTAAACAATTGGGTATCGTATATGCTTCGATGGATAAGGGGCTTTTAACCCCAAACGTTCATCAAAATCTCGACCAATTGATTCCAGAAGAGTATGCCCGGAAACACTTTGTCCTGCCTCTTTCTAGGCACGAAAATAATCTAACAGTAGCAATGCATGATCCCCTGGATTTGATTGTCATTGATGATTTATCAAAAATGACGGGTTGTGATGTCTCGGTTGTAGTGGCGACAAAATCGGAGTTAACGCATGCGTTTGATGGTTTTTACCACAGTAAAGAATTAATGAAACAGCAGATTGAGGACAAATATATCTCTAGTGGATCGGAATCATCCGAAGATAGAGAAAAAGAAAGAGTAAATATAAGTGAGATTGTTTCCGAAGCAGAAGAAGCGCCTATTGTTAAATTTGTCGATTTAATTTTAATGGAAGCGATAGAGCAAAACGCCTCTGATATCCATATCGAGCGTTTTGAAAACCGGACAAGTATACGCTACCGCATCGATGGTGTTTTATATGAGATGCAATCGCCTAATCCGCGGTTGTATTTCGCAATTGTCTCCCGCATAAAAATTTTAGGTAAGATGGATATCGCCGAGCGTCGTCTTCCTCAAGACGGTGGGTTTAGTTTAAATTTTAAAGATAAAGTAATTGATTTGCGTGTTTCAAGTATTCCGGCGATTTTTGGAGAAAAGGTTGTCATGCGACTGTTGGATAAGACGATGTTACCCCTTAGCTTGGAGCTTTTAGGATTTGAAAAAAACGAATTAGAAATTTTAAATAGGGAAATATATAAACCATACGGGATGATTTTTTCTACCGGGCCAACTGGTTGTGGTAAATCCACATCGCTTTATGCTATTTTAAATACCATAAAATCCCCCAAAAAAAACATTGTCACCGTTGAAGATCCCGTTGAATATAAACTTGATGGAATTAATCAAGTTCAAGTTAAGCCACTTATCGGATTAAATTTTGCCAACGCTTTGCGTGCATTTCTGCGTCAGGATCCGGATATTATGATGGTCGGGGAAGTTAGAGATTTGGAAACAGCTCAGATGTGTATCCGAGCGGCATTAACCGGACATTTAGTGCTGAGCACCTTACACACTAATGACGCGCCTACAGCGGTAAGTCGAATTATGGATATTGGTGTAGAACCATTTCTTTTAATTTGTTCTCTCAATTTGGTTATCGCCCAACGTTTAATCCGTAAGTTGTGTCCAAATTGCAAACAACAATGTTTAAAAGATTCTGATACTTGTTCAGCCTGTGGCCATATCTTTATATCAAAAAAATGTCTTCATTGTAAAAAGGATATTGCTCAATCCGCATTTCAGTGTCAGCATTGCGGA
>JAHIYS010000144.1 GCA_018814965.1 Gammaproteobacteria bacterium | reverse complement strand
GGTAGAATAAAATTTATATAAGTAGAGGGGAATATATAATTACCACACTATTGTCGGTTTAGTTTTTCCTTCCTCTGTGTAATCAGCTAGTGTAATCTTTTAAGAATTCCGGTAATTATTACGTGAAAATCCTTCATTTTAAGGTGCAAAAAATTCATGCAAAAAATACCTCTTTTCTATCAGATTTACATAATTGTTTAATTCCATTCAATTTTGCATAACATTTCTCCCTTTTGAAATTCTAATAATGTTAAAAAATTTTACAAAAATTAGAAAAATCAAGTAAAAGTTAACAAAAAGCTTTTAGGAACTAAACACTAAGATATGTTGCTATGATTTATGCATTCCTATAAAAGTTGTAAAAAGAGCAAACAAACAATGGCACTGAATATGAAAGTAATCATTTTTGGTGGTATAAATCTTTTTAAACAATGGAGTTATAAAAAATGGAAATAGCAAAACTTGCATTTCTAGAAACCTATGCATTAGAGGAAAATGCTGGAATAATGGGAGCAATACTTGTAACCGATGCCGATACAAAACCGCTCGAATTCAGAGTAACCGCTCCAATTAAACCCACAAGTTTTCAGAAAACTCTTTATGGAGATGTTTTGCTGGAACATATTTTGGTTGAGCTCATTTCGGTTCCTCTGCTTAATGCAATTAATGAACAGGTTGATCTGATTATTGTAAAAGATCCTTTCTTCCTGGGAGCAAATAATAAGCAGGGAATAAGAGTCGTTCGTGTTTATAACGAAGAAGATGGACAATCCAGAGCCAGTTCTAAACCCGAAGCCCTTACTTTTTCAGCGAACGGATCAGGCAAAACTTTATTAGAAACATCTAAAAAGTTTGAAACAGAGCTTGCTGCAATAAAAGATCAAATAAACAAACTTGCTGAACACCGTAATTTCCTCGAACCATTCGAACGGTTAAAACTTGCTTGCGAACAAGTTCACCAGCAAAAGTCTATTGAATAAATTTAATGTTAAGATCTGCCAGGAAGAAACTTGCTACTTCTATTTCTCATATAGATGGTGCTGAAGATTTTTATTTCAGCAGCTGGCTGCGTATGCCAAAGGATGAGCGAATTGAGCTAGGAGCAATTAGTTCTTCTTTAATGGATACTTCCTACTTTAAACAAGACATTCCCCTCCCTGATAATAGAAAAGCGCTCATTAGCTTTGCATCGAGTGAAGTCGTGTCCGAAATTAAGGACTATAACTTTTCGAAAATAAAAAGTAATGCTGTATTTTTTATGATGCATACTGTATCATCAAAAGCAGTTACGATTAGTGAAATTGAGCCAAAGCCCGGTGGTTACACCGCAATGTTAATGGAGTTTTTAATTCCTGAAGCAGCCGTTAAAGATATTAGGATAAAGTTCTTTTCTTATGAACCGGTTGAATATAAACTGCTGATTGGCTATCCAGCTCCTGTAAGTTATAAATTTTCTTTAGATCTACCTGGGATAACCGATCACCTGTCCGAAATGATACCTGAAGTTTATAATATCGATCTGCTTAAAGTGGAAGAACTTGAGGACTCGGTTAGCGTTGTTGATACTTATAATATTGATATATCATCCTTTAAAAAAGGTAAGAGTAAAAAGATAGCTGTTCAGAAGATTAAGAAACCGCAAAAAATATATAAGGTTAAAGTACCTGGTATGGGTTATTATACTTCTAACCTTTCTGAAGTTAGAATTAAAATTCTCCGCTTGTTGTTACCGAACCCGAACGAGCAGTATCACATCCGTGCAATTGTTAGAGCGGTTGATGCAGAGATAAATGCTGTTAGAAGGGAATTATTAAAACTACATAATATAGGTTTACTCAGGAAGCGTCAGAGTGGTAATAGAATTTACTATAAAACTGATACCTCCAACGCGTACTATTATGATTTGCTATCTCTTATTTCCAAAGATATTGGTGTAAGTGGATATATTTTAGGTAATTTGAAGCAGTTGGGAAATATTAAATTTGCTGTGTTGTCTAAGTCTTTTCTAAAAGGTAGAAAATCCACCGTATTGGATGTTGATTTATTTATAGTGGGTAGTGTAAATCTCGAAGTTTTAAAAAGGATTATCGAAACTGCAGAAAGATCTCTTCATAATGAGATTAATTATACTGTTATGAGCGAGAGGGACTTTTTATTTAGAAAAAGGAAAAACGACCATTTTGTTTCTAAATTGTTGTTTCAAAGTAGATCAATGGTTATTGGTGATGAAGAAGAGTTTTGTGCCGTGATATAGTTTGGTTATGCCTAAGTGGGAGATAACCTGCGAGTGTGATAAAGAAGACGAAGTACTAGATCTAATACTTAAAAATAGAGGTATTAAAGATCAAGAAACTTTTTTTAATCCTCCTCCAATATCTTATTGGGTAAAGAATTTATCATCAGATTTCAAAAGCAACCTAAAAAAATCAAAAGAAATTGTAGAGAAGGCTATCAGCGATAGTCGACCAATAATAATCTATGGTGATTACGACGTTGATGGAATATGTGCAACAGCTATTTTGTTTACTACTATAAAAAACGAACTTGGTTATGATAAAGTCTATTATTTTATTCCGAATAGGTTTAGACATGGTTACGGCTTATCTAAAGAAGGAATACACGAATGTGAAAAACCCAACGCTTTATTTATAACTGTAGATTCTGGGATTACAAATATAGAGGAGGCAGAGTATCTCAAAAAGCTGAATCACCAAGTAGTGATAACTGATCACCACCAGCAGAAAAGTAAATTGCCAGAGGCAGATTGTATTTTATGGGATGACCAAATTGTTGGTGCCACTGTGGCGTGGTTACTTTCTAAGGCATTAGGTTCGAAAAATTCCACGAATATAGCGTTATGCGGTTTGGCTACAGTAACGGATCTTCAACCTATAATAGGTTTCAACAGAACTTTAGTCAAAGAGAGTTTAAAGATATTAAATAACAATTTACCTGCAGGTTTTTGTAAATTATTATCAAATGGAACAAACGAAATTACCTCATACGAACTTGGGTGGGTTTTGGGACCACGACTCAACGCATCCGGCCGTTTGGGCGACGCCTCAATGTCGCTAAACCTTTTAATTGAAAGTGATATTAAAAAAGCTGAAAAGATTGCAGACAGCTTAAATGAGATTAACAAGCAAAGACAAGATAAAACGTTGGAAATGTACGAACTTGCAGCAACCGTTTTTGATGATGATCCTCCAACAATTATAATTTCAGGTCACGATGATTACCACGAAGGTATAATTGGCCTTGTCGCAGCAAAGCTTAAACAAAGATTCCACCGCCCGTCTATTGTAATAACCACGTCTGGCGATGTAGCAAAAGGATCTGCGAGGTCTATTTCCGGGGTTAATATAATTGAACTTTTACGAAACTATGAAAGTTTAT
>JAHIYS010000143.1 GCA_018814965.1 Gammaproteobacteria bacterium | reverse complement strand
CCCAACAGATGCAAGCTCTTGCTCTGTTGCTTTAAATATGTTTTCCGGCGAACCAAACCTGTCAAGAAGAGCTTTGCCTTTTACTGGTCCAAGACCTTGAATTGCATTAAGATAAAGCCAGCTTTCAATGTTTTTCATTTTAGAATTTATACTTTTCGTGAGAATTTATTTGGAGAAAGATTATTATGTGTAGATTACTTTTTATTTGTAATTGGTTCAAGAACATATTCTTTTCGGAGTAATATTAACTGTTCATTTATAGATCTAGCTACGTTTTCAAATCCTTTAGATAGAGCAAGGTCAAGTGCAGTCTGATTGGTAGTTATAGCTTCAAAAATCTGCCCATTAGTAGCGTAGTTGATTGCAAGAGTACTTAATAGTTGAATTTTGGCATAGTTGTTAAGCTGCCATTCTTCAGCAAGTTGTAGTGCTATTTTGTATTCTGAAATTGCATTTTCAAACTTTTTAAGCTTAAAAAACACAGAACCAAGCATAGAATGTGCGTATGGATGATCAGGGGCCAATTCAACAGCTTTTTGGGCATAAATCAAAGCTTTTTGTGTATCACCTTTGCTTTTTATAGCGTCTGCCTTGATAATCCAAGCAGTAGCTGAATCAGAATCGATTTTTAAAATCTGCTCTGCTAAAACTAACACATTGTCTAGTCTGCTAAACTCTGTCATACCCATCATAAGTATATTTTCATCAATTCTTTTCTTTGTTACAAGGAGAGCAGGATTATCTGGTAGAATATTTAAGCCTTCCATACAATATTTTAATTGTTCCAAAAGATCGCCAGAGCTTCCTATCATCAACAGGTAGGTTGAAGCGTTGTAAAGTTGCTGATAATCAACAATCCACTTTTCTTTTTCCTTTTCACTGAATCCTGTCCAGTTAATATGGTCATAAATAGAATTGCTCCTGATATCCATCGTAAATCGTTTAAAGTTTTGTTGCCGAGATGTTATCCTATCAATATTAAATTCCACAAAAGGGTAATAGTCGCTGTTTATTTGAAAAGTGGTGATATGTTTCTTCAAATCGTTTTCATCAGCAATATAGCAACTTAAAACATCCATATTGTTGTTTATGTTTATTTCTGCTAAATCAGCACCCACGTTTTCTTTGAATAATTCGTTCGTTATATGTTCTAGTGAGAAATATTGTTTCTGTTGTGAGCCGACAATCAACACCAATGGTGCTGGGCGAGGAGTTAAAAACCATACAGTAACGTGAGGAAAAACATCCATTAATGTACCGATTATACTATTGAAGGCTGAAGTAGACATATCATAAAGAGGAAGCCAGGATATAATCATTCCCTCCTTATTAAGGTGTTCTCGGGCACTTTCAAAATATTCTTTTGTATAAAGTGATGCATTTTCAGCAAAAAGCTGAGGATGAATAGAATCATTAATAATCACATCATATTTATTATCTGTCAAGTGAATATAGTTTTTAGCATCCATGTAAATCATATTTATTTTATCATTCAACTTGTCTCCCAAATTAATATGTTTAAAGAATTTTAAAGAGACATCTACTACTTCAAGAGCAATTTCTACACAATCGATTTGTTCAAGATTATGCATAGCCAGACAAGCAGTGGTTTCTCCTGAACCAAACCCAACCGATAGGACCCTTTTTGCTTTACTGTTTAGGAAAATACCAAAATGCCCCAACACTTTCTGGTCACCTCGTAGGAAGTAATTATCACCTGCTATGTTTTGACCTGACGAATACAGCTGTAAGGTATCATCCTCTAAGTTTTTGTGCAGCGAAACCGTTGTAGTAAGACCCTCTTTCACTGCTACAAGTTCAAGATTATTCGAAGCAAATGGGCTCATCGCAATTACTACATTGAAAAGACTAGAAGATGTCCTTACCGTGGATATTGTTAATATGACAGCTACTCCTACAAAAGCCCACTTTCCAACAACACCAGGGCGCAGTCCAAGATAAAACTTTTCTTTCAAGCCACGGGTAAACATTATATACATAATACATCCAATCCATATCCCCATTAGACCCAGAATTGAAATAGAGAGCTCTAATCCAAGAAAAGGTATAAGTACAAATCCTGTCAGGATACCGCCTATCACAGCACCTATTGTGTTTACTCCATAAGCTGTCCCCGTGGATTGTCCCACTTTATGCATGTGGTTTGTCCATGCTTGTAAAGCCAATGGAAATCCTATACCCATAATAATAGCAGGTACCAAAAACAAAAATACACTTTGTAAAAGTGGTTTAATGGTAGAAAATAAAGCCGGAGACCACGAATATATCGCATTAAATACCAAATTATTAAGGTGCGGAAGAACTTTCGTGATCCACGATACCAATAAGAGCAAATATAAAATACCGAATAACCCTAATACTGATAAAGTTATGGCAAACCCAACAGCAGGTTCTTTTAACCGTTTGGATAATTTACTACCTATCCCGACACCAATCATATTTCCTAAAAGGTAAACAGTTAATACTGCTGAGAACACATAAGTAAACCCACCCAGTAAATGAACAATGCTGCGCATCCAGAGTAGTTCGTATCCTATGCTTATCAATCCTTGTAAGAAAAAAGCGAGAACAAGTACATAGAATTTAATGTCTGTTGTTTTAAGAGTGATAATGTTAGCACTTTGTGTCGGAACGATCTCTAATTGTTCTTCAACTATATTCCTCAAAAAGCGGGATGATAAAAACCATCCGCCGGATGCTACCAACAGATTTAAAATGGCTGCAGTATATAATGTCCCCATAACCCCTACCAGCCGAATTAAGACAAACCCTGCCAAAAAACAGCCAACTGCAGCTCCCAGAGTGTTCAATGCGTATAACTTGCCTACTAAATGACCAGCTTCTCTCTCGAGTGCAGTAACAAATCTTCCTAAAAGCGGCAGGGTGCTACCCATTAACATTGTAGGAACAAGCAGTAGTGAGGTCGAGATTATTACCTGGGTAAATAAAAGCTGTGCATGGCTAGGTTGATATGTTTGATAGAACCAAACATAGAAATTATTGGCAAGTTTCAGTCCAAATGGCAGGGATAATGCTGATATCGTTACCAGTGTCTCCAATAAAGCATATAACTGAAGGTGTCTGACAACCCGGTCGGAATACCGGCTCATAATCAAAGCTCCGAGTGCCAGTCCTCCCAGAAATACCGACACAACGATACTAGTTGCATAAACAGTATTGCCAAGTGTTAACTTTATCAACCGGACCCATACAACTTGGTCAATCAGAGAACATGCTCCAGAGACAAAATAAATGAACATTATCCAGTTGATACTTGCTCTTCTTGTAATAGTTAAGTTATTGAACATACTTTTCCCCTACAATATTCTTATATTATTATTAGATTTGGCTTAGCATCTAAACCCAGGGAAGACACCATGCCTTTTTTAAACATTTGATAACCCAAACCCGCAATCATCGCGGCGTTGTCCGTGCATAATTTAAGTTGATTCGGAAAATAGACTTTTAAGTTATTTTTATTTGCCTCCTGTTGCATTTTAAAGCGTATTCTTGAATTCGCGGCAACACCGCCGCCTATG
>JAHIYS010000142.1 GCA_018814965.1 Gammaproteobacteria bacterium | reverse complement strand
GCAATATTTGCTCAAACTGCTTTTTTGTTGGAAAACTCCAAGCAGCTCCCATACAACAACGGGTACCGCCTATATCCTTAATGTCCTTAGCTTTTGCGACAACCTCATTCAAGCTTAATAAATCATGAGATTTAATGTCGGTTTTATGATGACTACTTTGCGCGCAATAAGCACAATCCTCTGGACATGAACCGGTTTTAATACTAATTAAACTACTAATTTGCATTAAATTCTTAGAAAAATATCTTTGATGAGATTCCAAAGCATAATAAATTAATTTTATAAAAGGCAATAAAAATAAGCCTCTAATTTCGGCCAAAGACCAATCATGACGAACGCTTGAATTTTGCATAAACACATATTAGATTCTAGCTGCATTAATTGTCAACTTGTTTTATAATAAATAATCGACAATCACCAAAGGTAAGCTTTATGACAAAAAATATCATTAACCGTGATCTGAAATATATTTGGCATCCTTGCTCACAAATGAAAGACTACAAAGCATTTCCTCCATTAATAATCAAAAGCGCCGAGGGATCCCACATTAAACTTAATAACGGCTCAAAAATAATTGACGCCACATCGAGCTGGTGGTGTAAAAACCTGGGGCATGGACACCCACGCCTTAAAGTAGCCCTCTTGAAACAAGCAGATAAGTTTGAACATGTTATTTTTGCCGGCACCACCAATGAAGTTATAATTGAACTCTCAGAAAAACTAGCGCGAATGACAAAAACCCTGAAAAAATCTTTCTATGCCAGCGATGGATCATCAGCAGTAGAGGCCGCAATTAAAATGAGCTTACACTCAAGAGTGATCGAAAAAGAATACCACCGTACTCAAATTATGGCGCTAGGAAACTCCTACCACGGAGAAACTGGACTTGCATTATCAGCCACCGATATCAATCTCTATCGCAAACCATATAATAAAACATTAATCCCTTTTTTGTTTTTAAAAAACATCCCCTATGTGAGTTCAAAATCAGATCCAATCTGGCATGACTGCTCGAAACATTGGCCTAGAATTCTCTCCCAACTAAATGCTAATAAAGACAACTTATCCGCCATCATCATTGAACCAATTGTTCAGGGAGCTGGCGGCATGCTCATTTATAGCAAGGATTTTTTAAGCCGTTTAAGAACTTGGACAAAAGAGAATCAGATACATTTGATTGCCGATGAAATTATGACTGGATTTGGACGCACAGGGATGCCATTTGCATTTCAACACGCTGATATTGAACCTGACATTATGTGTCTGGCGAAAGGACTTACCTCTGGTTGGCTACCCATGAGCGCAGTTTTAACCACTAATGAAATTTATAATAAATTCTATGATGATTTTTCTAAGGGGAAAACTTTTTTACACTCCCATACTCATAGCGGCAATGTTCTAGCAGCAGCGGTAGCTTTAGAAACTATGAAAATCCTAGAGGAGGATGATATATATAACCAAGTTAATAAAACCGAAGCCTTGCTATATGACTTGATGCAAGATGTAAGTAAGAAAACCTGTCGTCTACAAAATATCCGAAATATTGGCGCAATTGTTGCAGCTGATTTAATCTTAAACAAAAAACAAAAGGGACAAAGATATGGCTATAAAATATTTCAAAATAGTATTAAATTTGGGGTTTTTATGCGGCCTCTTGGCAACACTATCTATTGGATGCCGCCACTAAACACAAAGGAAAAAACTTTACTGCAGTTAAAAGAAGCTACCATTAAAACTATTAATTCAGTTTTTAAATCTTGGAACTGTAGCAAGAGCCTATTAAAACATACTCATGAACCCGTAGTATAATGAATTAGCATTTCTTATAACATATCACAAGAGTGCTTTTAACCGGCTCTAACCACATTTCATCTATAACTTATACTCTGGGTTAGAAGCAGTAGTGAAGGACCTCATCACTACTGCTAAAACCCAATCAAACTAGTTGCTACCTACTACACTAACCATATTTCTAGCTAATTTAGCAAAAGGTAAAGATACCTTATTAAAAGCTTTCCATCCTTTAGCAAACATACCTTGAGGAGCCTTTGCCGCGTATTGACTAGAAGAATCACCAGCATCATTTTGGACATTAGACTCATTACTTTTTGCCTTGGATCCAACCAAATATCTAGCTAACTTTGCAAAAGGAAGCGAGGTTTTATTAGCTGATTCCCAAGCTTTTTCAGCTCGGCTACCAGAGCCTTCACCTTGATCGCTATTTGCAGAAGCAGCATCCTGAACTGGCAAATCATTACTCTTCACATTCTTTGATTTAGAACCAACAAAGTATCTGGCTAATTTAGCGAAAGGAAGCGAAGTTTTATTAGCAGACTCCCAAGCTTTTTCAGCTCGGCTATCAGAGCCCTCACTTTGCTCGCTATTTACAGAAGCAGCATCCTGAGCTGGCAAATCATTACTCTTCACATTCTTTGAGTTAGAACCAACAATGTATCTAGCTAATTTAGCGAAAGGAAGCGAAGTTTTATTAGCAGACTCCCAGGCTTTATCGATCACACCCTTTGAATCTTTATTCTCCGCGTTTTTATTTGATTGATTACCATCCTTTTCAGCCGCACCTTCAGAATCAACTGCAGGATCATTAACTGACAAATTATCGCTATTCACTCCTTTTGGTTTTGAACCAACTATATATCTAGCTAATTTTGCAAATGGAAGCGAGGTTTTATCTACTGATTCCCAAGCTTTATCACCAAAGCCTTTAGAATCTTTATTGGCATTTGGCAAATCATTGCTTTTTGGAGCAGGTGCTTCAGAAGCATCCTCTTTCGAACCCATCGCATTAGATTTAACCTGTGGATCGGTATCTTTTACATTTTTTGCTCCAGAACCAACCCAGGATCTCGCATACTTAGCAAATGGCATTGAAGTTCTATTTACAGCCTCCCATCCCCTATCGGCTATACCTTTATGCTCTTTATTTGCTGCGCTTTGACTTGAAGAATCACTCTCGCTTTGGGCAGCTTCAGGGGCAGCAGTTTCATGGGCAGCAGCTTTTGAGGCAGCAGCTCTAGCTTGAGGATCAATATCCTTTGCGCCTTTCACTTTGGAGCCAACCAAATACCTCGCAAATTTAGCCCATGGCATAGAGGTCTTATTCAAAGAACCCCACATTTTGTCTGAAACGCCGCCAGTTTTTTCTGTTTCCACATTAGCATTGTTATCTTTGACATTATCTGGACCTGCATCAACGTCTGCTTCATATATAATTTTATCGACAGGCGTGGCTGCAGGTACAGGCGCAGGTGCTTCTTTATTTTCTTTTGAACTCATCGGTTTATCATTATTCAATTTAGAAACCGGATCTAAAATACGCGCTTGATATGTGTACAACGTTCCTGATCCTTCATTAGCGCTACCTCTTAATAACTGCGCTGATTTTGGAGCCATTAACGTTTTCATTGATTTAGTAGAAATACTGCCTACTCTGCCTGGAGAACCAATATTTACCATCATCGTTTTTCCAGAATGAGGAGACACTATCGGAACATGATCACTAAACACCAATACTTTTTCACCCTTCACCGAATGTACAGCATGTCCAACATCATCAATATGACCTTTAACTGAAACAATATGCACATTAGGATCGGATACCGCATTATGAAGATCATCTGATTTAATTACTCCTTTTGAATCACCGTCATCGTCACCTACAATCTCAACAATCTTTATTGGTCGACCATCTTCATCCCTAATAACATCCTTTGATTGCTCAGTAGCGGTTCCAGACATAATATCAACATCACGACGTACAAGATCAACCATATGGCGAGCAACGCCTTGCAAATTACCATTTCTATTTGGCAACAATCCTATTCTAATATTTGCACTAACATAATAAGTTGTTCCCCGTGGCTTATCTTTTTGCGCGCCAATTTCTAAACCTAATTTATCAAAGATACCAGCTATTCTTTTCCCATCCTCTAAAGACCAATCATAAGTAACTCTAGCCTTTGGACCACAAACGGTATCAACCCCTTTAGCACCAAAATAGTAGCCTCCAACATAACCAACAATTCCCTTAACAAATTCATAACCAACCTCAGCATCTCCTCCACTCATAGCTCTTTCATATTGTTTGTTAGTTGTAAGCCAAATATTATTTTGAATCCGATCAAATTCAGCTGATTCATCTGTTATGCTAACGAATCTTGATGAACTACCAATAGGTTGATAATAGTTACCACCTACAAATAAGTTGCGAAACCATCCTTCAACACCAAATGTTAATTGATTAAAATAATTACCGAAATCGGTTCGCTTACGATCAAACGCCCCATAAATTCCATATAGATGTTCTTTTTCAGGAACCAAATGGCGATAACCTAAATGAGCATTACCTTCAAATGGTTTGCCAGTACGATCATAAACTCTAAGGTGGGTAAAAAATAACTGTGTTGGTTGTTGCCAAATAGGAACAAAAAGATCAGCGCCTGAAGCTGCTTTAGCGCTATCTACATTAAAAAATTTGGTCCCACCAAACTGTAGATAAGGAAGATAACTAGCCTCACTATTAAATGGACTTATTCCATCTTTAAAACCAATATTATTTTCAAACGATTGATTATCATTGGCACCAGTTTGACTTAAAGCCCCTTTGGCCAAGACATTTTGATTAACAACAAAAAAAGCACTCAATAAAACAAAAATTAATTTTGTTTTCATATACAACCTCCTTGTAATTTAAAACATCCCTTTTAAAACATCCCGTTACAGCTATAAAACTCTTACATCCCTATGCGGCGTAGATCTTCATAATCAAGCCGCATAGATTTACATATTTATTCTTCGTCATCACGACTTTTTTCGATAAAAGCCCCAACAACAGCACCAGCAAAACCTAAAACACACATGCCAGTAAAAAGCAACCCCAGTTTCACAAGATTATGTTTAGCAATCAGATGGTCCCTAGCAAATACCCCTGCGGTTGCCAAAGCTCGTCTGCCTATACCTCCATCTTTACTAATGCTCATGTGTCCCATTATAGCATCACCAACTGCTATGGTAAGAAAACTAGCCGTTGCAACACCACCAAAACGGATAAGATCACCTACAACACCACCTGTGACAAAAGAAACCTCCTCTTGATTCAATTCTGTGATATTCATATTAATTCATCTCCATATAATTTCTAGAAATTTTTATTCTATTTCTTAAAGATCGTCTTTACCTTCTCCAGAGCCATCAAACCAATTTGCCACGCCATTCGCCATGTAATTTACAGCTAACGTGATAAATATTCCTGCACCAAAAGATACCAAACGGCGCTTAGTGACAAGCTCTCCTCCAAACGAAGACAACCGACTGAATCGTCCTCCTACTGCATCATCATTTTTTTTATGTGGCGCCATTGAATACAGAGCTAAACCACACTGAAACAACACGCTAGCCAAACATTGACCAGCGATACTAAGCTTATCAGCAGTATCAATACCTCCAGAAACATTAGCAATCTCGCATCGATTTAATTCAATGATACTCATAGGAATGCTCTCCATGTTTAATTATATAGTTTGTTGATTAAATTATTTTTCAATTCCTTTTAAAAACTC
>JAHIYS010000141.1 GCA_018814965.1 Gammaproteobacteria bacterium | reverse complement strand
GTTATAACGTTTTTCAGCTGGTAAGCGCCAGGCTTTATATCTACGGCAGGCTTAGAACCAGGCGCATTGGCGTTTGTTGACGTAAGATTCTTTTTCGCCAATATTTTAGTCAACTCTTCGCTTGACTTTTCAGTAGCAGCTAGAGCATTTTTAGCAGCGTCACGTAGCTGAACCTTATAATCAGGAACTTTAGATTCTTTAATCTTACCAGCCAATAGCTCTTGCTTGTCTACCTTTTCTTCTTTGTAACTAAAGCGGGGTTTTTCAGGAAGCACCAATGTGGCTGCTTTTTTACTGGAAGCTTCTTTGCTCTGGTCTAGCTTCTTTTGCAAACCTCTATATTGTTTGAGTTCACGAAAGCCTGTAAATGATTTATATGCGTAATGCGCAGATAATGCCACTATAATCGCCGGCCCTATGCTGCTTAGAATGCTGGTTACAGGTTCTTGTATATATAAAAAAGTCAACATAATAGGGACCACAATCATATAACCCCAGCCATCAGATTTTGAATCGCTTATAGCCTTTGGAAGAATTAAATTTAAGATTTCAGCTTCATTGTTCTTTTTTGCAAGTTCAACATCTTTTTTACTAGGAACCCCACCCTTATTAATGAGCACTTTTATAAACTCAATATCATTTTTAGCAACTGCTATACTGAGCGCCTTAGGTAACACCTTATTTACCGCACTCCAATCTTTATTCTTAGAATGATCCAAAAGTAAATGTAACAAAGAGGAATCACCATTCTTATAACAATCAACAGCTAAATCATAAGCTGTTTCGCCATCTTTATCTTTTATGCTTAATTTGACACCTTTTTTAACCAGATCTTTGGCCATCCGTATTTTATCACCACCAATCGCACTCATTAAGGGAGTTCTACCATATTTATTTTTTAGGTTAAGATCAGCTCCTTTATTTACTAACAAATGAAAAGCAGCATACTTATCATACAAATTGGCATTCATGATCGCACTTCTTCCCATCTTGTCCTGTTGATTGATGTGTGCTCCTTTATCTAAAAGTGCTTCTATATTAGCAACATTATTTAATATGGCTGCCCAAACAAGGGGAGTTCTACCATTCTTATCTGAAAGATTGATATCTACACTTTTTGTAGATAAAAACTTTTTCATAAGATCACTAGTATGATTAATTTGTTTGCGGATAATATCACGCTTCATAAGAAAAACCAGGGCAGTGTCACCATCATAATTACGTAAATTAAAGTTTACCCCCGGTTGATTCAGGATTTCAGCAGCTAATTCATATTTGTGCTTATCTATAGAGTATATCAAAGGGGTGTAACCATCTTCAGCTGTTTGCGAATTAAGAACCTTATCATATTCACCAGCCTTAATTCTTCTGATTAAATCACCCTCATCTTTCGATGATATATCATCGAAAAACTTAGAAAGTTTTGGATCAGTAGTTTTTTTCATAAAATTAAACATGTACACCTCCATTTTAAATTACTCTACTTCCTCTTTAAATTATTTATTATAAAGCATCAAACCTATCTTTTACTGTAGAAGAGTCGCTCTGTTTGCTAGTTGAACGAGCAACGCTTTCTTGCTCTTGCTCTTGTTCCTTCCCCTTTTCCATTTTGTCCAAAATTTTCTGTAATTCTTCCACACCTTTTTGTGCTGCTGCCTCTCTATCTTGTTTTCGGCCCCCATTTTTTGGTTTAAGCGCTAAGCTTTCTTCAATATGAGCAGAAGTACCGTTATTATTTTGTTCTAATTCTTGAGGAGTCTCTCTTAATCTTTCAGTTGCTTCATAGAGGTTTTGAGCAGCTTTTTCTAAAGATTGTTTGATCATGGGCTTATAATCATTTTTCAAAGCCATGTCTATTCTTATCTCACCGGAAGCAGAACCTGAAGCATCCTTAGATTTACCATGAAGGTGGCGATCTTGTAGATTTTTGTATTCGTTGTTTTCTTTTCTGATATTAAGTAGTTGTTTAATTGTTTTTGCTACCGAAGAGACCCCTTTTATTACGGCCATAGTAAATAAAGTTGCACCAGCAAGAAATATTGCTACAGGAACAACAGGCATCTCCATAGAAACTAAGATAGCTCCTGCTATAGCAACGAGAGCCTTTTCACCGGCCATATAAGTCAAGAGAGCGGGACTAGCCAAAATCAAGCTAACCAATGCTCCTGGACCAAGTAGATACAGAGCCTCTTTTATAAGGATTGATCTGCGCTTCTTTTTATTCTCATCTAGGGCTCGAGGTATAATTATAGGCAAAAGATCAGCGCTATTGGAATTTCTTTTTGCCAGATAAATATCTTTTGCATCTGGAGCAGCTCCCTTTTCTATAAAGAATCGCACCATATCTAAATCAACAGGATCCTTAGAAATAGCCGCAGAAAGTCCCTTATTAAGAGCCTCCTTAATTCTTTTTTTATTTGGGAGTTTTTTTTGATTTAGCAAAAGCTCTACAATCTCTTTATGCTGAGCCTTGGCTGCTGATTTAATAGCATTATTACCATCTAGACTTACATAATTAACCTTTGCTCCAGAAGATAATAACTCTTCAACCACCTTTCCTGGGCAGCCAACATCAAGGGGGTTTTACCAGCAGGGTTTTGTAAATTAATTGGGATCTTCCCAATAGAGATCAATACTTCTACATCTGCAAGACTACCAAGTTCTGCGGCATCGTGAAGCGGGTAAGCTGATTTACTATATGATAAATTCGCCATACAAACCTCCTTTTTCATATTATGCCGGCATTGTAACACAAGTATTTCATAAATCTAAAAGAACTTACTTTAAATACCAGGGATAACTTTTCTTTCATCATCTTCAGATATTACATCTTTGGAACTTAGATCAAATTGCCGCGCCTTTGCCTTTAAATTATTCTGATATCCATCTAAAAATTTTACGACCTCTTGATGATTTCTAAGTTTTGCCCGATCAATCGGACACCTATATTTCTCATTAAGCGCCTCAGGTTCGGCGCCACTTTTAAGCAATAACTTAACCATTTTTAGATCACCTAAAGCTGCCGCATGATGAAGAGCAGTATCTCCATTAGCATCTTGCATGTTTAGATTAGCGCCATTTTTGATAAGCTTTTCGACAACGTCTGCACGCCTACATTCAACAGCATAAATAAGTGGAGTAACGAAACCATAACCAATAGATGAATCAACATTAGAGCCGTGATCTATCAAAGCTACAACTTCATCAAGAAGCCCCTGAGAAATATGAAATTGTTCTTTAAACTTGCCTTCACGTACTTCTGGGAATTCAGAATTGTACTGCCTATTCTGTAGACCAGATTTTAACAAATCAGTAATCTTCTGATTACTTTCATTTCTTTTATTCATTGCTAAATTAGCTGGTATATTACCATTTCTGTTACGTATATATCTATTGGCTCCATGCTCAACTAACATCCTAACCATATCAGCGTCTTCATTGGCAACAGCCACATGAAGTGCCGTATCTCCTTTACTATCCTGCATATTTAGATTCGCACCATTTTTAACAAGATCCCTAGCAAGAAGTTGGCGGCCATGTCGGACAGTATAAATAAGCGGTGTATCCATAGAAGATCCGATTCGAAAATTAACTTCGGCGCCCTCTTTGATTAAGCTTTTAATTTTGTTATCGCTAGCCACTCCATCAACAATACTTTTGACAAAGATATCCTGAGGCAAAGGCTTATTCTGATTTGAACCAACTACCTTTGCTGGCGACAAATTCTGCCCTTCTGTAATTATAGGCTCTTTGCTTTTTAACCTTTTATCCAAATCATCTATAATATTCTGCAATTCCTCCACTCCCGCTTTTGTTTTTTTAGTCAGATCTGCTGGGTTTAGCTCTGACTCACGCGTTGATAATAACTTCCCCTTAATCTGCGAAGAGTTGGTGGCATTTAAAATCTTAGGTATATTTTTTAATCGTTCAGTTGCCTTACGAACTTTATCATGCGCATCAAGCAAAGGAGCGATACCTGAGGAATCGGATTTCTGATCCGACATGTCTACCCTTACTTCGTTATGAATAGTGTCAGCTACTTCGCTAGGATTTTCAGAAACAGGATTCTTTACTTCCTCATGGGTGGCACTAACTATTTCTTCAGGGTTATTGGAAACAGCGTTAAGCTCTTTTATAATTTTTTTATAATGCTTATTTTCTTTTCTAATACCAAAAAGATTCTTTAAGGCTTTTGTCACTGATGTTACACCCATCACTACAGCAGCAGTACCTAATACAGCCACAGCAAACGTCAATAGCGGAGGAATGACCAATATCAAACCGACTACCAATCCGGGACCTAACAAATACAAGAGCCCTTTTCCTGCAATTAACATCCCTTTCTTTTTATTTGCCAGCAAAGCCTTTTTAACCATTTCTGATAGAAGATCAGCGTGATTATCATCAGCTTTGTTGTTATGCATTAAATCAATATCACGCAAGCTTGGAGCAGCTCCCTTCTCTATAAAAAATCTTACCATGCTCAAATCAGCAGGATCTTGCGAAATAGCCATAGAAAGACCGCTATTAAGCGCTTCCTTAATTACTTTTTTCTTTGGGAGTTTTTTCTGATTTAGCAAAAGCTCTACGAGCTCTTTATGCTGAGCTTCAGCAGCTAATTTAATAGCATTATTACCATCTAGACTTACATAATTAACCTTTGCTCCAGAAGATAATAACTCTTCAACCACCTTTCCTGGGCAGCCAACATCAAGGGGGTTTTACCAGCAGGGTTTT
>JAHIYS010000140.1 GCA_018814965.1 Gammaproteobacteria bacterium | reverse complement strand
GCCTTTTACGACGAAGCAATCCAGTAAAGCTGTGAAATGGTTTGTATTTTATGTGTTGAACAAAACAATTATGTGGAACTAAATGTTTCTAGATTGCTTCGCCTTCGGCTCGCAATGACAGAGAATCCATCCATTTGTTTTTATTGTAAATAAACTCAAAAATTGTGGGGATCCATCAGGGTCAAGTATGGACATGGGACATTGAGATCCTGTGTAAGATTTCGCATTAATGCCCCATGTCCAGACTTGACCCTTTAATCTTAATCTTGATTGCAATTTCGTTGTTCTTTAATTCAATGGTTTTTGGCAGATCAACTTTTTTTTGTGTATCTGCTTGAAAATCAGAATATTTTATCTGCCATCCTTTTTGATTAAGATCTACTATATGACCATATTGATCTAGACTCATTGCATCAATCTTGCCTGGCACTGGAGCAGCAAGAATCCAATACTTAATATTAGATATAGGCAGTTGCCATCCAAATTGCTCATAGACCAATTGCTCTGGAGTACTTGCTTTGATCATTTTTTTACCTACGCCCCAAAGCTCAACATTATTTAAATCACCGATGATACGGATGCTGTTTAGATTTAAAGGACCCGAGATATTTATATCATAGCGATTTTGTTTTTGCGCCCAGGTAAAACGAGCAATATCCATTTTTTTATTATAGGAGATACTGAAAGAACCATTCATTGTCCAATCTTTTATTTGTCGTAACTCTGTATAACGCTGTTTCCAAGGCTCTGTCTTAAAAGCTGGTGGACGGTGAAAATAGCTACACCCTGACAAAAAAAGTGCATTAGTTAGCAAAATAATTATCTTAATTTTTTTATAGCTCATAATAGTCAAAACCAAAGCCAAAACGAGGCTGTTCTTAAAACGATATCACTAGTTCTGCTATTTTACAATGTCAAAAAATCTGATCTATCCCCCATATGGCTTTGTCACCAAGCTAAAAAATTCTGGCCTAGGGGAAAATAGTAAAAAGGTTATGATTAGATCAACCATGATTGAAAACAATAATCTGGATCCCTCGATCTTCGCCTCGGGACGACAAATACTGAACTCTGTCACCCTTTTAAAAATCAAGACATAGCGGAAAACAGTAAAAAACTTCAAATCAACCAATACATCGAAAGACACTTAAACCGCATGGAGCGCCCCTTTATCATTCTACCCTCATTATTGTGAAAATAATATTTTATGCTATAGTTAATATTATGAAAACGCTATAACTCAACATTGTATGGCCTTGCCCCTCCAATTTGGGGGCGTTTTATTTATTTTTTTGTGAGGTATAGTGTGCGTTCCATTTTCAGTTTATCAAATATAGTATCCGAAGCTAAATATTCAATACGATTAGCATTACCACTAATTGCGTCTGAAATTGTTTTTGCACTTAGTAGCTTTTTAGCCACTGCCATGATAGCCCATTTAAGCAAAGAGGAGCTAGCTGCCAATGTTTTAGTGTGGAATATTTATACTGCAGTAATTCTCTTTTTTATTGGTATAATCGCCTCTGTAAGCATAATGGTAGCACAAAGTTTTGGCGCCAAAGATTACAAGGGAATCACGATCTGTTTCAAACAAGGCTTAATCTTAGCGCTTATATTTTCATTACCAATGATGCTACTTATGTGGTTTATACCTGAAACCTTAGCGTGGGCTAAACAGGATCCCGCAGTAATTTTATATGCCAAACCTTTTTTCCGCTCGTTAGTTTGGGTAATGTTACCCCTTAATATTATAGTTATCATTAACCAGTTTTTAGTGGGTATCGGCAAGGCCAAGTTGGTATTGTTCGCAAGCATAATAACCGTCCCTATAGACATTTTCTTTTTTTACGCTTTTTTATTTGGAAAGTTCGGTTTACCTCAAATGGGACTACCTGGAATAGGCTATGGATTGCTTGCAGCAGATCTAATAATTATAGCTCTTTTGATAAGTTACTTACATTTTTCACCACAACTCAAAAAATACAACTTATTTGAAAAATGGTGGGTGATCGAAAAGAAATTCTTATTTGAAATGTTTCGTATCGGAATACCTCTTGGATTAATGTGGGGCAGCGAAGTAACTTTTTTTGCACTTGTAGCAATAATGATGGGGACTTTGGGCGTTAATACTTTGGCAGCCTATCAAATAGCAAACCAATATCTAATGATAGCCTTAGTTATTCTCTTTGCCTTAAGCCATAATACTGCAATCAGGGTTGGTTATGAAGTTGGTCGCAATGATCGGAGCAAGTTAAAATTAACTACAGCTGTAAATATGGCAATCGCTTTTATCCTTATTTCTGGGTTTAGCTTGTTTTATGTGCTCTTTCCAGAAACCGCCATTAGCCTAGATATTGATATCAACGCTATAAAATACCAGGAGGTTGTTGCCAAAACCATTGAATTTTTCCCCCTAGTGGCGATCTTACTTATAACTGATTGTGGGCGCATAATCGTTAACGGGGCCCTAAGAGGATTAAAAGACTCAAACTTTCAACTAATGCTAAGTATTTTTGGTTTCTGGTTAATTGCTTTTCCTTCCTCTTATTTCTTTGCTTTTAAACTGGGTTATGGAGGAGCAGGTATCTGGTGGGGGATTATAACCGGCTTATTTATTACAGGGATAATACTCATGGTTCGTTTTGGTAGACTAGTGAATCAACTTGATCTATCATCTTTGGTAACAAAAAAATAATCTTTCTATAATGAATTTTTGATATCTGGGACCTGATTTATGCCAATAACTAACAAAAAAATAATAAAAACCATCCTAATCTCAATTGCAGCAATAATAATTTTGTCGGTTGGAGCTGCAACTTTATTTATCACCACAATTAGTCAAGACACAATTAAAAACAAAGTGTCCCAACTAGTGCATGACAAAACCGGAAAGGATCTCAAAATTGTCGGCAACATCAGCTGGACAATCTTTCCTTGGCTGGGAATAAAAATTCAAGATGTCTCATTAAGCAATCCATCTGATTTTAAAACAGCTGATTTTGCACATGCGGGAGAAATCGGAATCAATGTTAAGTTATTGCCACTAATTCTTAAGCGTAATATTGAAGCGGATCATTTAAGCCTAAAAGATTTTGATCTACACTTAACCACAAATAATTTGGGCAATAGTAATTGGGAAAACTTATCTGCCGCCACCAATATTTCTAACGCTGCAACCACTACTAAAGACCATAATCTTAATGCGCCTACATTTAGCATTGCAACAGTCTTAATCAAAAACGGCACTATTTTTTGGCAAGACCAAAGATCAAAACAAGAGATTAAAGTTAGTAATCTAAATCTGTCTTGTAAAAATGTGGATTTAGAACACCCTTTTGATATCAAAACATCTTTTACCGTTACAGATCTAAACCCTATGCTAGATGGTGATATTGAAGCTAGTGCTCAAGTCACCTTAAATACCGCTTCAGAACTTTACATTTTAAAAAATCTAAAATTACATACTAACAATGCTAATGCCTTTGGAGCATTACAAATAACCAAGACCTCTAGCACTCCAACTTTTTCTGGCAATCTGACCATCAGTGATACTGGTACAAAAGCTCTAACTAATTTGCTTGGAATAAATTCTAAAACCCAACCAAATACTTCCTTTACTGTTAATCTAGAATTTTCTCCAAATCTCATCAAGCTCCCAACTATTAAAGCTAAGTTTGATGATATGGTGTTAGAAGGTACGGCCAGCTACACCGCAAATACCATTGCCTTTAATCTTGTCTTAAACAAGCTAGACCTGGACTCTTTTAATGAGATATCGCGCCACACCCCTATAACTGCTCCCATAAAAACACAAACTACCAAGAGCGCAGAACGTTTGCCAAATGATTCTCATGTTTTAGCAAAAACCACACCAACTCCTAAACCATCAACTAGCGATTCTTCACCCCCTAAACCTTCAGCAAGTAATTTATCACAATCACTTAAATTAAATGGTGATCTAAAAATTGGTACAATACAATTTGATAAGATAAAACTCTCTTCGTTTGCTACAAAAATTACCGGCTCTCCCAACCTAATAAATTGTCAAGATTTAATGTTTGATTTCTATCAGAAAAAAGCAGTGGGAAATGCTAGCGCTGACATACGCAGCTCTATTTCCAAGATACATCTAAAATTAGCTCTAGCCAATTTACCAATGAAAGCATTATTAATGGATCTAGCTAACTACGAAAAATTTAGCGGGTCACTTACACTAAATACTGAAATTAGTCTTTCTGGAAAAACCTCAGCCGAACTCCTTAATAGCTTAAATGGCAATGGCAATGCTTTAATAACTAATGGCTCATATCAAGGCGTGGATATTCCCTATGAAGTGAGACGAGTACATTCGGTACTAAACAGCAAACCTATGCCACAAAAATCCTCACCTCCGCATACTGATTTTGAGCAACTAACCATGAGCTTTAACATAAACAATGCTCTTTTAAATACCAATGATATCTTGATTCAATCACCTGACTATAAGGTAACTGGAAAAGGTAACGCCAATCTCATTTCTAGACAACTTGAATTATTATTAAGCGCATACAGCATGAATGATAAAAACTTTTTTGTGCCAATTAAAATTACTGGCCCTTTTGCAAGCCCATCAATAAAACTTGATACGGCGGTAATGTTGCAACATGAGATAAAAAAAACCATTACAAATGTGATTGAAAAACAAGTTGATAAGTTTCTGCCTCAAGATTTAAAAAAGATTTTACCGCTAGATAAATTATTACACTAAGCCACTGTTATTAAGAATTGTTTTAGGAACCGGTAGCTCAAAGCAGTTAGCTTTATTTATTCTTTAACAACTTATCCAAACCATCTATATCACCCTTGGTAATCACGGTTAAGTAGTTAGGAATTTCTCCAGCTTTAAAATCTTTACCTGAAAGCATATACAATTGGGTGTAACCAGCCTTATTCAACTGTTTAGCAAGTTCCACGCCCTCTTGTTTACCGTGGAATTCATTATCCAAACAAATTTTAGTATTTTTTGCATATTCGGATAAATGCTCCAAAAAGATTTTTGGATTATGGTATACATCTACCATAATGTTCTTGTGGCGAAAGAAACTGGCCAAAGAATCAACCAATAATTCATCATCATCTACAATCACTAATTTTGTTTTTATAAAACTTCTATTAATACTTTCACGATTCGCTTCGATTTTTACAGAAACATCTGACACTAGTTGCTTAGGCAAAATTTTAACTTTAGCCTTGATAGCAAGATCGTGTACAACTGGGTTAGCATAATGACTCGTCACAAGAGTTGAAGAGTGTTGCATCGAAGTCCTCTCTATAACTTGCAAACCATTTAACGTTTGACTGATCAACTCAAAATCAGCCAATAGAAATATTTTATCTTTTACTGCTAAAGAATTAATAAAATCGATTGTCTCTTCTCCTGATTTAAAATGCCTCAATTCAACATCCGATTTAAACGGTTTAAAACGAGCATCCCAAGCGAAGTGAATAGAATCATCATCATCCAGAACAATAACAGTATCGCCTTTTTTTAATTTAATTTTATCAGCGATCCACTCTGGGGACTCAACTTTGGGAAAAGTAAGGATGATCTTGGTCCCCCAATCAACTTTAGACTCAATTTCTAACTTACCTTGATTACGCTGTAAGGTATCGCAAACCTGAGTAAATCCAATGCCAGCACCTCCTTTTTTACCACTAGTTACTGCAATATTGTTCATGATCTTATCAATAATCTTCTGGGGCATCCCTTTGCCATTATCTTGGATAATAATCATAACAAATTTAGAAGTTGATTTAAGCGTTAAATCAACCCTACCATCCCTGCCATCAAAAGAATCTACAGAATTATTTATCAGATTGGATATCATTCGCGTAAAGCTCCCTGGCTCTACTTTAATAAAAACGAAGTTATCTCCTGGTTTGGGTAAATAATTAAACTTAACCGGAGAATGCTTATATTGGTATTTCTTTTCACTTACAACTTCAGACAAGGACAAAGAAACCAACATGGGTTTAGCTGATTCACCTTCTTTTCCGAACGCATCTGATTTATATTTGTTCAACAAATGATTAGCAATATCACCAATACCGGCTGCTATTTTCCTTAAAGTAATTCGCTCAGCTTCAGGAATATTTTTACAGGACTCTACAATAATTGAAAGGCTAGTTAATGGCGAACGAATATCATGGGCCACCTGGTTAGCGATTTTTCTAAATATTTCTTGTTCTTGTAATTTGGTTTTTTGCAATTCATTTTCAAGCTTTAAACCCTCAGCCTCCTTACGATAAGTAATATCTAAAGAGTTACCTATGATACCAACAATACTTCCATTGGCATCTCTAAGAGGGATCTTAACAACCGCATAATATTTAGGATTTTGGCCTTTCAGTTGCACTGTTTCTTCAAAATATGCTGGCTTACCTGAAGCCATAACCGCAGCATCATTTTTACGCAACTCTTCCGCTTGTTCCGGCCAAATATCATAATCAGTTTTCCCGATAAGTTCTTGCTCTCTCTTGTATCCCGGTATAATCAACGTTGTTTGGTTACACCCCAGATAACAACCATTTTTATCCTTCCAGTAAAAATTTCCAGGCATACAATTTGTAATCTCTTTAAGATACCGCTCTATTCTTTCATTTTGGATTTTTGTATATTGTTCAGACAAAAGGATATTTCCAAGAACCAAATAACTGGACTCACTATGCAAATGCTGTAAATTTAAAAAAGACCACGAAATAGGAACGCCATCATTTTTATTTTCATCGGGATAAGTTATTATCTTGGCGGTAGAAGCTGGCTTTTGCTTTATTTCATCAAGCAACCGTGTAAATTCACTATTTTTTTCCAAAAAATCAAAATCTTTTCCCAAAACATTGGTTGAGCATATTTTATAGTGTTTTTTGGCTGAAGCATTAAGATTAACAATCTTGAAATCATGATCAAGCAAAATCGCGATACTATCAATATGATTAAAAAAAACCGAAAAACAAGCGTCAACATTACAACTTTTTCCCGCGCTTTTAGACTTTATTTTCTTTAACATTCCATCACCACATATTATAACTTCTCATAATCGAAAGCGTCACCCATATCTATTGATGGCATAAAATCATCTTGACGAAGTTGTTCAAAATAACACCTAAGAGTAGTATCGTCAATTTTTACATCATTTAAATCAAAAATTTTCATAGCCGTCTTGGTATTATCATTGCCAATATTCGAAAACCCACTTTGTGATACAGCCCAATTAACACCGCCATCAGCATGGTAGAGTGACACCAGAGGATAAATTGCATTATCTTTATCTATTTTCTCCAGATGCTTCTGTCCCCAATTAAGAGCAGAAACCATTTTTACCTTATACCCAAAACTATTTATGCATTTAAACAAACTACTCCATGAGACATCATATGGATTAACCATATTAAATACTCGCTGCTTAATTTTATCACCATTAAGGGAAATTCTAACAATGAGTTCACTAACAAAATCAACTGGAAACATATTCAAGTTAACTTTCAGCTTGGGCGCATAACCTACCTGCATACACCCCTTAAGAAGCAAAAATAAATGGTTATTCTCCATCGAACAAACACCAGTATCTTTACTCCCCACGATCCAAGATGGTCGATATATAAACACTTGAACCCCTCGTTGATATGCCTTAGCTAAAAGAATTTCAGAAGCTAACTTGGTTTGTACATAACCACTTAAACCTTCAAGCGGCAATTTGGCTTCATAAAAAAAATCTTCAACAACAAATCCGTTATCATTAGGATAATTAACCGTGGTTGATAAAGTTGAAACGTAATGAATTTGCTTATTTTTTTTACTAATTGCTAATTTCAATATCTCTAAGGTACTCAAAACATTAGAATTACGCAGCGTCTCATAATTATAAATATGATGCACATAAGCGCCGCAATGATAAATATAATCCACCTCTTCACTAAGCAGATCAAAAGTCGCCTGATCCAAGCCTAGCAACGATTTTGCTAGATCACCAACGACAATAGTCACT
>JAHIYS010000139.1 GCA_018814965.1 Gammaproteobacteria bacterium | reverse complement strand
GTTCTACATATTTTTGTATACAATGTGAAATATCTGAAAGATGATTTCTCCTGCGAGCAATCTCTATGGCTTTATCTAGAGATTTTTTTGTGACTTCAATTAAATGTTTAGCTTTTTCCCCTATGCCATCTACTGGAAATGTTACTGCCGCATCACCAAAATAACCTTTATATTCAACGCCAACATCTAAGCTGATTATATCGCCGGCCAGCAGCATTCGCGGTCCAGGTATACCATGTACTACTTCCTCATTAATCGAGGTACATATATGACCCGGGAACCCTCGATAACCAAAAAACGCTGAACGACCGCCAAGTTTTTTTATCATTTGCGAGGCTTCTCGATCTAACTCCTTAGTCGTTGTTCCAGCTTTAACTTTAGACCTTAAATACTCTATGGTCCTGGCCACAATTCGACACGTCCGCCTAATCTTTTCTAATTCACTCTTTGACTTGATCGGGATCATATTAACCGGGTTTCTTTAAATATCTTCTGCAAAATGGAAAATAACGCTTCGACTTCTAAATCTCCGGAGGCTTTTTTTATTAATCCTTTGATCTGATAATAATCGATCAATTCTCTCGTCTGTTCATTATAGACTTTAATTCTGTTTCTTATCGTCTCTTCCTTGTCATCTTGGCGGTGGTATAATTTTCCACTGCAGTAATCGCAAATTCCCTCGTTTTTGGGCGGAATATTTACAATATGGAAATTGTATCCACAATTTTGACACACCCGCCTTCCGGTCAGCCGCTTTAAAATCGTATCTTCCCCCGTTTCAAAATACAGCACCATATCCAATGGCAAATTTAACTCGGCCAAAGCTTGATCAAGAATCTGTGCCTGCCGTTTTGTGCGAGGAAAACCGTCGAGGATAAAACCAGGACTAATATCGCTGTGTTTAAATTTTTCAATTATCATTTGGGTCACAATCTCATCTGGGACTAATTCTCCTTTATCCATAAATTTTTTGGCCTCTTGCCCAACAGGTGTTTTATTTTTTACCGCTTCCCGCAATAAATCGCCAGTTGAGATGTGTAACAGCCCATATTTTTGAGAAAGAACATTTGCCTGTGTACCTTTTCCAGCACCCGGCGGACCCAACAATACTAACCGCATCAATGCTCCTGTTTTGCGCTCTATATTTTAACTTTTATACTTTATTACTAATCAATCTTAGGCGGCATAATATTTGTTAACTGAACTATCGCCGACCGCGCAGGTGCCCTTTTTTCATAAATCCTTCATAATGTCGCAGTAATAAATGAGACTCTATCTGGCGCATGGTATCAAGCATGACCCCAACAATGATTAAAAGTCCCGTCCCGCCAAAAAAACTGGCCACAATATAAGGCACCTTTAACCAGGCCATAATCAAATCCGGGAAAACCGCGATAACCGCCAAAAATATCGCTCCGGGTAAGGTGATATGTGTCATCACGTAATCCAAGTAATCAGCCGTTGGCCGGCCAGCTCGTATCCCGGGTATAAAACCACCATATTTTTTCATGTTTTCGGCGACATCCTGGGTATTAAAAGTAACAGCAGTATAGAAATAAGCAAAAAATATTATGAGTAAAGTATAAACTATGGTATATAATAAATGCCCGCGCATTAATGTCTCAGCAAATCTCTGTAATTGCGGAATAAATTGCCCAATCGTAGCTGGAAATAAAATTATAGATTGGGCAAAAATTATCGGGATTACCCCGGCATGATTAACCCGCAGTGGAATATAAGTGCTGTGCCCGCCATAAATTTTTCTTCCGACAATTCTTTTGGCGTACTCAACCGGAATACGCCGTTGTCCTTCTGTAATTAGGACAACGAATATAATTACGAGAATTAGTAATACAAACATAATCACCGGCGTATATGGTTCGATGGTCCGTTTTTCGGGAGAAAAAGGCGAAAGTAGCTGTATCAAAAAATGCATGGCAGTCGGTAATCTGGAAATAATCCCCACCGTTATCAAAATTGACATACCATTACCGATGCCGCGTTCAGTTATTTGCTCACCTAACCACATTATAAATGCTGTACCAGAAGTCAAAGTAATAATGGTGATCAATCTAAACGGCCAGCCCCCCTGTTCAACAATAGGTAATCCCATGAAATGCTGGGGATTTTCTAGATATACACTTATAATGAACGACTGAAAAATAGCTAAAAAAACAGTTCCGTATCGTGTATATTGAGTAATTTTTTTTCGACCGTAATCACCGCCTTCTTTAGCTAATTTTTCTAAGGAAGGAATTACAACCGTAAGCAACTGCATAATAATTGAGCTTGAGATATACGGCATTATCCCCAGAGCAAATACAGTCATCTGACTTAAGGCTCTACCGGTAAAAAGATCCATAATGTCAAAAAGCGTCCCCCCTTGTTTACTGGTAACGTTAGCAAAAAATTGACTCAATGCCTCACTGTTAATACCCGGGATGGGAATAAAACAACCTAAGCGATAAACACAAATCAACGCCAAGGTGAATAAAATTCTCTGCCTTAAATCAGGAATCTTAAATGAATTTACTAAGGCTTTAAGGGTTCTAAGCATGTATCTGTTCTACCTTCCCGCCTGCTTCTTCGATCAATTTCACGGCCTGTTTTGAAAATTTATGGGCCTTAATCGTAATCGGTTTTTTTAATTTCCCCTTGCCTAAAATTTTGACTGGTATATTTAATTTACCAATCAACCCGAGTTCAAATAATTCTTTGGGGCTGACAATTGAATTCTCCTTAATTCGGCTCAAACCCTGTAGATTAACAATTTGGTACTCCAAGCGGAATCTGTTTATAAAACCACGTTTGGGTATTCTTCTGATTAAAGGCATCTGTCCACCTTCAAATCCAGGACGCTTTCCTTCGCCGCTACGCGACTTTTGCCCCTTGCTACCGCGACAGGATGTTTTACCGTGACCAGAGCCTTGACCGCGTCCGACGATTTTATTCCTTTTTCGAGCACCTGTTGGCGATCTTAGTTCATTTATCTTCAACATCTTCACTTTTTCCTTTTTCTAAACTATCTTCTGTTTTTTGCTCAATATTTTCTTGAACAATATACTTTCTCATCTGTTGATGTTCACCTAATGACTTAAGCCCGGCCATTGTTGCCTTGGCCACATTAATTATATTTTTTGAACGCAACGATTTCGTT
>JAHIYS010000138.1 GCA_018814965.1 Gammaproteobacteria bacterium | reverse complement strand
ATATTTTTTGCTTTGTTTTTTTGGAGGCATTTTATTCTCAAAACCGTTTATTTTTGTCCTAGGATATGGACCTCTGGAATTAGTTTAATACCCGTGGATTTCTCAACTGTATCCATAATCTCCTGTATTAGGGCTTCAATGTCAATTGCTTTGGCGTTATCATGGTTGATAATAAAGTTAGCATGTTTTTCTGAAACTTGAGCGCCGCCTATTGTTTTGCCTTTGAGACCACAGGACTCAATTAATCTTGCAGCATAATCCCCTGTTGGGTTACGAAACACGGAGCCACAGTTTGGCTTATTTAATGGTTGCGAGTTTGCACGTTTTTTAAGATATGTTTGAATTTTTTCTTGAGCTTCAGATTTTTTGCCACGAGCAAAAACCAAGTTTGCTGCCACAAACCATTCATCTGGATCTAGGCCATCTATCTCGCGATAAGCAGCTTTAAATTCATTTGCTTGTCTTGTTCTAATTTCTCCTCGACGATTAATGGTTTCGACGGATTGAACATGATTCCAAATGCAGTCGCCATTTGCGCCAGCATTCATTTTTAATGCCCCGCCAATGGTTCCTGGAATGCCAGCCATAAAAGTCATATCAGTCATCCCAGCGTCTATACATTTCTTTATCAGATGCGCTAAACTGACTCCTGATTCAGTTCGTAAGTTAAAATCATCGATAATTTGTAGATTGTTAAGGGTATTTCTTAAATAAACTACTAAGCCCTTAATGCCTTTATCGCGGATTAAAACATTAGTAGCAGCGCCAAGAATTGTTATGGGATTATCTTCCCATGATCGTAGAAGTTGCATTAAGTCTTCTAAGTCTACAGGGCGGTAAAAGTATTCTGCTGGACCGCCAATTTTCCAAGAAGTGTATTCAGCAAGCTGATGGTCCTGTTGTAATGTGCCTCTTAATTTTAAAATTTCTTTATTCATTAACCAAATTTTTCTTTTAATTTTGAAGCCAAAGTTCCTATATTGCCGGCGCCTTGGATTAGTAAAATATCATCATGCCGAAGAACAGAGGGTAATAAATTTATAAGTTCATCAGTGTCTGCTACAAAAATAGGTTCAATTTTGCCTCGTTGTTTAATGTTGCGTATTAGTGCGCAACTATCAATGCCTGCAATTGGAGTTTCACTAGCAGCATAAATCTCCATTAGCAATAACACATCAACCCCTGATAATACGGAAGTAAAATCCTCAAATAAATCTTTAGTGCGAGAATAGCGGTGAGGCTGAAAAGCTAGCACTAAGCGACGTTCTGGCCATGCTTCGCGAAGGGCCTCAATAGTTACACGGATCTCCCTTGGATGGTGGCCATAATCATCAAGTAACATTGTTTTGCCTTGCGGCATCGATAGTTCACCATGGCGTTGCATCCGTCGACCTACTCCTGCAAATTGTGCTAGAGCAGAGCAAATGGTTTCCATATCAACCTGACAGCATTCAGCCGCAATGATTGCCGCTGCTACTGCATTTAAAGCATTATGTTTTCCCGGTAAATTTAAATGGATAGAGGTTTCTGAGATCTCTGAGACATGTGGTTTCCAGCGAATTTTAAAATCACAGCCAAATCCATTTTGTTTGAAGTCATATACTTGAACATCAGCTTCTTCACTAAAGCCATAAGTTATTATTGGTCGAGAAATTTCTGGCAAGATCTCTTTAATTACTGGATCATCAATACAAACTGTTGCTAAACCATAAAAAGGTAAGCGGTGTAAAAAATCCAAAAAAGCTTGTTTGAGATTATTGAAATCGTTGCCATATGTTTGCATATGATCTGCATCAATGTTAGTAACTACGCTTGCTATAGGATTGAAAAGCAGAAATGAGGCATCACTTTCATCAGCTTCAACAACGAAATATCTGCTGGATCCTAAGCGTGCATTGGCGCTTGAGCTGTTTAAAATTCCTCCAATAACAAATGTTGGATCTAGTTTTGCTTCGGCAAGAATGCTTGCAACTAAACTAGTAGTGGTAGTTTTACCATGGGTGCCGGCTATAGCGATGCCGGAATGGAAGCGCATTAACTCTGCAAGCATTTGTGCTCGAGGCAGGACAGGGATATGAGCATTATTTGCAGCATGTACTTCTGGATTGGTGGCAGTGATGGCGCTAGATACCACAACAGCATCCGCTTCAGAGATGTTGCTAGCATCATGCCCGATAAATATCGTAGCTCCTAATGAAGCTAAGCGTTTAGTTGACACATTAGTATTTTGATCAGATCCAGTGATTTTATATCCTTGATTGATTAATACTTCAGCGATACCGCTCATGCCAGAACCGCCTATGCCTACGAAATGGATGGTTTTAATACGACGCATTAGGGGGATCTTAGTCATAATTTATTTTCCGCTGTCATTTTTTTATTTTTTACTTTAGTGGTTAAAAAGTAAGTTCTTGGCATAAAAGAGGCGTTTAAAGTTACTTCATGATATATCCTTAATAAAATAGCAATGATAATGCAATTAAATAGCATGCTACTGCCTCCATAGCTCATAAATGGTAAAGTCAGTCCTTTCGTGGGTAGCAAACCCATATTCACTCCAATATTAATGATAACTTGTAGTGCAATCAATAGCCCTAGCCCATAAGCTAAGTAGCTGGCAAACCAATTTTTAATTTTTGCTGCCATTCGTCCCAAATAAAAGACCCGAGCAACAAAGAAAGAAAATAAACCAAGCACAATCACTTGTCCAAAAATACCAAATTCCTCTGCAAGTACTGCGAATAAAAAATCGGTATGGGCTTCGGGAAGGTAGAATAATTTTTGAATACTATTTCCTAGGCCAACTCCAAAAATTCCACCTCGACCAAAAGCAATTAGTGATTGTACTAATTGATAACCGCTATCAAATGGTTTTGCCCAAGGGTTTAAAAATGAGGTTAAGCGCATCAATCTATAAGGGGAGACAACGGCTAATGTTGCTAAACAAACCCCAACCAGTAATAATAAGACGATAAATTGCCAAAGACGCGCTCCTGCTAAATACATCATGCCGAGCATAGTCAAAAGCATTACTACAATGGCGCCAAAATCAGGTTCGAGTAATAATAACCATGCAATTATTCCTAGTAATATAAGCGGTTTAATAAATCCTTTGATGCTTGCTTGTACTTCATCTTGGTGGCGTAATAGGTAGCTAGCGATATAGATAACTAAAGAAAGTTTTGCAAATTCAGATACTTGTAATGAGGCGATCCCTAGGCCTATCCAGCGGATGCTGCCATTTACTTCGCGACCAACCCCAGGAATCAACACTACCATCAATAAGAACATGCTTGCGAGTAATAAATAACCGCTAATTTTTTCCCAAAAACTTAGGGGGACTTGTTTTGCAAATAAAACTGCAATAAATCCTATGAAAAGATAGATTGCTTGGCGTGATAAAAAATGAAAAGGGGTGTGGTGCCATTTGCCAGAGATCCCCATAGAGGCAGATGCTAATAATAAAAACCCAATGGCAAGGAGGGAAAATACAGATAAAATTAACCAGTAATCATAGTAATAGGCCGCTTGTTTGTCTTTTGAAAAAATATTCATCATTCTAATTTTTATGACCTTTTTCTATTTTAGCAGCCACAACAAACTGCCAGATATTTTATGTTTTTTGAATTGCTTTATCGTTCGCCACGCCCTTTTTTTCTCAATGACGCAAAGGTTTTGTATCATTGCGAGGCGTTGTAGGCAAAGCAATCAAGAGATTATATTATATAATCTCTTGATATGCGCCAATAATATCTAAAATAAATTCAAGTGTTTTACAATTTATTTACTTCAACAGTAAAAACCTCTCCTCGATGCTCAAAATTATCAACATGTCATATATCCTGCAAGTTCGCCGCTGTGTGTGCCGTTATAAAGCGTTCTTGTTGTTACAAAATTGCCTTCACTTACCATGATTTCAACCGAATGATAAAGGTTTGGAATACCCTTGATTATAGTATCAAAATAGTCTAAAAACT
>JAHIYS010000011.1 GCA_018814965.1 Gammaproteobacteria bacterium | reverse complement strand
GGCACTATAAGCCAGGAAGGCGCATGCGAGTCTACAGGGATGTATTTACGACGTCCCGAAAACAAGAACACCGAAAGGCTCGATGCTTAGTAAATCATCTCACAATAGCGAGTATGTACAATGACTACCTTAGTCAATTCTTGTTAGTGAATTATGTGACCTTTACAATTGCGACGCGGCAATCCAGTAATTTACTAAATTTTCTAGATACCAGCTTTCGCCGATACGACAAAAAAGCGGATTTTGGCAGGTTCATTATTATGGGATAATGGAAGAGGCTAGATGGCTTATAAAAGGCTATGGTTGTTAATTAATGATGGTTTGCCATAGAGGCTCATATTATGTAATGTATGTAACAGATGGTTTTTGATTATAAAATCAATAAACAAAACATTAATCTCATGATATTATATATGAAATTTTTTAGTTAGGATTGAAAATGCATCAATTGAGAGCTCCACATAATTTTTATATCCCAGTTATGGGTACTGGTTTTACGATAGACTCACCACTTTTTGTGGCAAAGTATGGCATTTCTTCAGTTATTTCCTTGGTTGATGATCTTTTGATTGAACAAATGCGCAAATATTGGTGTGAGAAATATGATGAGGCGTATGAGCAGATTAGTTCAGATGCAGAAGATGTAAGGGCAAAGCGGATCACTGCCTACTTAAATTTATTAAATAAGTTAGTTAAAAAACAAATAGCTGAGATTAAATCTATGCCATTTGAACCAGAAAGTGAACTAACTAATTATTTTGAAATGTTGCCAAAAGATCATGAGTTGAGGCAATTATATGAATCTATGCTTCAAGAAAAAGATGATGAGGTAAAAGCGAAATTGCAAGAGGAGTTACGTCACGGGATCACCGCTGGTGATATTGATGTTAATATCATGACTAAGCTTGATAAAGAACATTATAGAAATGGGGAACAATTACCGTATGAATTTTCTGATGCTGCCGCAGCTTTGCGGGGGTATGCTAAAAGTGATTTATGCTCCTCCATGGTATTTTCAGCTGGTTTTAATCCAAATTTGTATGGTTATATTTCCCAATTTGAAGATTTTTTACCAGATGAAAACTCCCAAATTAAGAAAAAGATTTGCCTTAAGGTAAGTGATTATCGTTCAGCTGCTATTCAAGGTAAGTATCTAGCAAAGCGGGGCATATGGGTTTCTGAATATCGGGTTGAGTCACCATTAAATTGTGGTGGCCATGCTTTTATCAATGATGGGCAATTAATTGGTCCAATTTTAGCTGAATTTAAACAGCGTAAAGATGAATTAATTGAGACTCTGCATGGTTTTTATGAAAATGCTCTTTCCGGTTTGAAGAGGTTTTGTCCCAAGCTTCCCCAAAAAGTAAAAATTACTGCTCAAGGTGGTATCGGTACTAGTGAGGAACATGATTTTTTAATAGAGCATTATGGGGTTGATGGTGTTGGTTGGGGTACCCCTTTCTTGTTAGTTCCCCAGGCAACCAATGTTGATGATGAGACATTACATAAATTGATTGAAGCCAAAGAGGAAGATGTATTTTTAAGCGCTGCTTCTCCATTAGGGATCCCTTTTTGGAATTTAAGAAATTCTCCTAGTGAAGAGGCTCGTCTAGAAAGAATAAGAAATGGGCGGCCAGGTGCTACTTGTGTTAAAGGGTATCTTAGATTTAGCCGTGAGGTTACGGAAAATCCTGTTTGTAGAGCTTCTCGTGAGTACCAAGCTTTAAAGCTAAAAGAATTGGAGCAAAGTGGATTATCACCAGAAAATCTCGAGGCAGTTAAAGAGGATCTTTTGCAAAAAGCATGTATTTGTCATGAGCTAGGTGGTGGAGTTTTAAGTCGAAGAGGGATCAATGGCAAAGTAAATACAGCAATCTGTCCCGGCCCAAACATCGTAAACTTTAAAAAAATTGTCTCATTAAAAGAGATGATTGATCACATTTATGGTCGGTGTTCATTGATTGTCAATAAAGAGCGACCCCATATGTTTATTAAAGAGCTTCAGTTGCAAGTTCATCATTTTTTGCAAGAGATAAAAAATAGCTACTTAGGTTTGCCGGCAAGATCAAAGCAGAAACTAAAAGAGGTGAAAGAAAATCTGCTTAAAGGGATTGAGTATTATCGAACTATCGCTGAAGAACTTTTCCAAGATAATTTTTTAGAGGTTCTGGAAGAGTTGTATAATTATATTGACGGGATCTCTTTGGTGGACGAGGCTGCTGGTTAGATTTGTCTATTTGTTATTGCTGTTGAAGCTATAACTAGGGCTGATTTTGGTATCCTGTGAATTTGGTTTTAATCGCATTAAATTATTTGATATGACTAAAAACGACACTATTGCTTCATATGATAACCAAGAACTGGTGCAAGCTTATATTAATAAAGATAAGGTAAATGATCATTTAGAGTTAGAAGTATCTTTAAATGGATTAAATATTAAAGATAAAAAGCTTTTGGATATTGGTTGTGGTTATGGCAGAGATGTCAATATTTTTAGAAAAATGGGGGCTATTGCTGAAGGTGTTGATGGCTCTTCAGAAATGATTAAAGCAGCAAGGTCTATGTATGGGGATTATTTTAGAGTTATCGCTCTTAATGATTTGGCAAAAATTTCTGACCAATATTATGACCTTATTTATTGTCGTAATCTTCTAGTGCATGTGCCATCAGAAGAAGTCGACGACTTTTTTAAAAATGTCAAAAGGATCCTAAAAACAAAAGGTCGTTTTATAATCATAACCAAGGAAGGGCAGGGCTTTTCAATTAGTACAACTATGGGAAAAGAATCTCCAAGAAAGACTTTGTTGCATAGCAAGGAAAAAATCGCTTCACAATTGCAGGCTTTAGGTATGACTATCGTTGGACCACCTTGTACGCTCAAGAAAAAATCTACTGGCGGTGATCCTATGTTTTATATTCATGCCGAGAAGTAAGAGCAGGGGTCAAGTCCTCCTTTTAAATTAATTTAATAAGGTTCAAAACTTGGGGCGCTAATCTTTGATTAGTGACCCCGCAAAAAGGACTGTACTACTTTTACTATCTACTTAAAACTCAGCATAGCAACTTTACAATATACATTAAATTATTTTTACAACTTAATTTAGGATGTGCCTTGATTTTAATGTCTTTTGTAAAGACTTGACCCCTTGCGCTTGGCAGTATTTGTAGACTTATTTTGCCGCGTAATAGATAATTTATGAAATATCAGGGTTAAGATTTGGCTCTTAAATTTTCTTTGATAAAAATATCTAACCCGCCATCTAAAACAGCCTGAGTATTACGTGTTTCAGTGTTGGTGCGGAGATCTTTAATTCTCGAGTCATCAAGAGTATATGAGCGAATCTGGCTACCCCAGGTGATATCCATTTTTGTTGATTCTAAAACGGAACGTTTTTCTTCATTTTTGCGAAGCTCTAGTTCATATAGGCGCGCTTTTAGCTGTTTCATAGCTTGTGCTCGATTCTGGTGCTGGGAGCGTTCGTTTTGGCACTGGACTACAATACCTGTAGGATTATGTTTGATCCGTACCGCAGAATCAGTTTTGTTGACATTTTGTCCCCCAGCCCCTTGAGCTCTATAGGTATCAATGCGAAGATCTGCTGGGTTAATTTCAATATTTATATCCTCGTTTATTTCTGGATAAATAAAAACAGAGGCAAATGAGGTGTGGCGTTTATGGTTGGTGTCAAAAGGTGATTTACGTACCAGGCGGTGTACTCCAGATTCGGTACGCAACCATCCATAAGCGTGGTCGCCAGTAAATTTGACTGCAGCACTTTTAATGCCAGCTACATCTCCAGGTGATACTTCAAGGAGTTGCGCTTCAAATTCATGTTGGTCACCAAAACGTAGATACATTCGTAATAACATCTCAGCCCAATCTT
>JAHIYS010000137.1 GCA_018814965.1 Gammaproteobacteria bacterium | reverse complement strand
CCAAAGCCTCGAAAGAAGTGATTAATAAATCCAATGTTGAAAAATACTTAGGAGTAAAAGTTTATCATTTTGGCTTAACTGAAAATAAAGATCAGATTGGCCAAGTTCATGGCCTTGCTTGGACTGAGGCTGGTGGCGATCTACTAACCATTGAGGTGGCGGTTGTCCCTGGAAAAGGGAAAACAACCTACACCGGACACCTGGGAGAGATCATGCAAGAATCGATCCACGCTGCCCTGACTGTGGTACGTAGCCGTAATCAAGCTCTTGGTATTGATCCAGATTTTTATGAAAAATCTGATATTCATGTACATGTGCCTGAAGGAGCAACCCCTAAAGATGGCCCCAGCGCCGGCATTAGCATGTGTACCGCTTTAGTTTCAGCTCTTACCAATATCCCAGTAAATGCCAATGTTGCCATGACCGGAGAAATCACTCTCCGAGGCTCAGTTTTACCAATTGGCGGACTAAAAGAAAAATTACTCGCTGCTTTGCGCGGTGGAATTAAAACAGTAATTATTCCCGAAGAAAACGCCAAAGAGCTAAAAGAACTTCCTAAAAATATTACTGAGAACTTAAACATTAAACCAGTAAAATGGATCGATGATGTATTAAAAATAGCACTTAAGCATCAACCACGACCCTTAAAAAAGAGGATTCCCGCTAAAAAAACAAAAAAAGGGCGTAAAAAATAACCTATGGATCGTGTTAACGTAGAAAATATTTCAAATTTAGCTGAATCTATTATTGATCAAGCAAAAAAAATGAAAGCTACTGCAGCTGAAGTTGCAGCTCATACAGACTCAGGATTCTCAGTTAATGTCCGTAAAAATAATGTTGAGACTGTTGAAAAAAGTAAAACTAAAAGTGTTGAAGTTACTGTATATTTTGGGAATCACTCCGGAACAGCTTCTACCTCTGACTTAAGACCCGAAGCTATAAGCACCATGCTTGAAAAAGCCTGTCATATTGCTCGTTTTACTGAGGAGGATCCCTATAGTGGGTTAGCAGAAAAAGATCTGATGGCCTATAATTACCCGGATTTAGATCTATATCATCCCTGGCAAATCAAAATAGACGAAGCAATTGAGCTTGCAAAAAATTGCGAGGCGAGGGGTCTTGCCTACGACAAACATATTACTAATTCTGAAGGAGCAGCGGTAGATACCATTTCTGGCATTAGCGTTTATGCTAATAGTCATGGGTTTTGTGGCACCACAAGCTCTACAAAACATAGCATAAGCTGCTCTTTTATTGCCGAACGCAACAAAGAGATGCAACGCGATTATTATTATACTATCGCCCGTGATCCCAATGATCTTGAAAATCATGATATCGTTGCAATTACAGGAGCAAAGCGCACACTTGATCGCTTAGGCGCCAAAAAAATTGCCTCCCAAAAAAGCCCTGTAATTTTCAGCGCAGAAATTGCCTCAGATCTAATTAGTAATTTTGTTGGCGCAATTTATGGATCTAATTTGTATCGCAAATCATCATTCTTGCTAGACCATCTACAAGAACAGGTTTTTGCAAAACATATAAGTATAGAAGAAAACCCCCATATTCCCAAAGCATTAGGCAGTTCTCCATTTGATGCTGAAGGGGTAAAACTATCTCCAAGCAATCTTGTCACCGATGGGATTTTACAACGCTACGTCCTTGACAGTTATTCAGCTCGAAAACTAAACACCAAGACAACTGGCAATTCTGGGGGTATTCATAACTTAATCGTTAAAACAAGCTCTCTTGATTTAAATGGTTTACTAAAAAAGATGGGGTCAGGTTTATTAATCACGGAATTTATGGGGGGAGGGGTAAATATTGTTACTGGCGATTACTCACGCGGGATTTTTGGTTATTGGGTAGAAAATGGGGATATTCAGCACCCTGTGACTGGAATTACAATTGCAGGCAACCTAAAAGATATTCTGCTTAATATAAAAGAGATTAGTAATGATATTGATTATCGCAACAGCATCGTTACTGGATCAATTTTGCTCGATGAAATAACCATTGCTGGCAGCTAATTAGGTCATTTTTTCTCCGATTATGGAAATTATTATTGCACTTGAATTATTTTCGTTGCAAACTAACGATCTCGATGTATTATTACAAATCTAAATTTGCTGAAGATATAAATTTAGGTTAAGGTTAAACAGTTTTGATATGGGCCGTTAGCCGTAGCCGCGCAATTTGCGGCGCAGTCCTGGCGTAAGCCAGGATCCAGAAAATGTTTAAAATGATACGTTAGCAGTTTTATATTTAAACAGTTTTGATATGGGCCGTTAGCTCAGCTGGTAGAGCAGCGGACTTTTAATCCGTTGGTCCCGCGTTCGAGTCGCGGACGGCCCACCAACTTTAATCCTGACTAAATCACTTGCTCTCAAAAGTATAAAGCAAATCAACACCTTCACCTAAGCTACTGCTTTCACTTTGTACTGCCCAATTCTTACCCATGTAATATCTTACCCGGAAAATATTTACTAGATCTACAAATCCCATGCTATATCCAACATAAAGCTTTGGCGTTAAAAATTTCCCCATCGAAAAAGCGGTATTTGTAGTCAAAGAATCTCCTACGTTTTCACCTGGACCTTGCTGTATTACCGAACCAATATCTTGAGATTTATTTGATCTAATCTCTTCAGTCAACCCAAATTCACTAAACCCTAGTTTATCCCTAAGCTTATTAACTAAATTAGTAACCTCACCTGATCCTCCAAAATTTAAAGCTGAGGCAGCTTGTAGTAATAACTGTGCCTGGTTTCCTGCAGCATTTGCTCTTGGTTGGCCAATAATCAAATACGAGAGAATATCCTCTTTTGAAAGACCGCTAGGAATAGAAAATAAATTAACTTTAGCCCTGTCAAGCATCCCATTCATTCTTACACCAACAACCAACCCCTTATCTGACATACTCAAAGAAGAGGAACCACCTGATGGATTAAAATTACGTGTAGCCTCAACACTAACCCTTGGATTAGTAATTGCGCCTCCAAAAAAATGTAAATCCCCCTTGGTCAATTTTAATTGCTGCCCATAAATCTTATAGCTGCCATCTTTTATATATAATGTACCTGTTGCTGTAGTAACCTTCTGGGGATCCTCATTAAGCTGTATCGCACCTTCCATCTTCCCTTTTATACCATTAACATCTATGTAAACATCGTTACCCAAATTGATTTTGATCTGAGCATACAAATTTAACTTCTTTGACTCTTCATCTTGCCCTTTATTAGCATATACAACTTCAGAGGGTAACAAACCCCCATAACCAAAATAATCTGATCTAATCCTACCCTTAGGAATCAATATTTTACCGGCAAATGTCAAAACATCATTTTTTGTCTGCAATACTAATTGCGGGGAAGCAGTTATGCTATATTCTCGCGTATTAGCCAATAAAAAGTTATTACCATCTATGTTAATTCTGCTATTTATCCCCTCAGCAGAAAACACTGTCTTTCCAGACAAATTTAAATTACCACCATCAGAATTCATTGCCGCCTGGTATTCAACCTCATCTTGAGAATTTTTGGCATTTAACCAAAAATTTTGTAATTTAATATTTAGATCTGGAATCTGAAAGCTAGCATTAGCTAACTTTGCAGTTCCAGCTATCTGCGGATCTTGTAATGTGCCAGAAATAACATATTGCACATCTAGCACTCCCATCAACCCCTTCACCCCAGGCAAAAATCCCTGTAAAAAAACCATGTCATTAGTTTTCCATGAGATTTTCCCATCAATAGGCTGTTTCTCAAATAACGTAGCAAAATCTTTTGCTTTAGGTAGCTTTATTTCTATATTAATTGGATCATACTGTGAAACTAAAAGATTTCCCTTGGCAGAAAACCCTTGCTTATCCAGAGCTCCCTGCATGCTTGCCTTTTCCAACTTTACCGATTGCGAATTGTCGCCCATCAGAAAAGATATTGTTGTTGCACCCAGATCTACACTAAAATCGTATGCTTGTTTTTTTATCCCTATGGGCAATACACTTGCCGAAAAAGCTATCTGATTAAATCCAATTGAATTTATTTTTGGCGAACTAACATTTAATTCGAGCCGAGACTTCTTTTTACCAGAAAAATCAAGCTCTACTTTACTTTGAAGCTTTGCAAAGCTAACGTAAGAATACTTAAACTTGTTAACTTTAATTATAGCATCAATTTCTGGATTATTACGCTTACCATAAACCTTGCCTTCACAGTCCACAGAACCATCCGCTTCTTGCAAAAACTTTTTAAGATTTGGCAAATGTATCTTCCAAGACATACTCCATTCTTTTTGCAAAGATCCCTGTATCAATATTGTTGCATCTTGAGACCGCAACTCTCCCTTTAAAGATACTATATCTTCACCAACCAAATATGCTCGCAATAAAACAGTCTCTATCTTTATTGGGGCATTTAATCCTTGTTGCCACATCACATCGTTTAACTGCACATCTTTTAATTTCAAATTAACCAACGAGTTGAACTTTTTAAAACCCGCCTTGATATTCTCTACCACCAAATCACCTTGATTATCTCCAGATGATTTTGTATGAATTTTTAAACCATCAGCATGAACCGAAGTGATTCTTATTTTTCCCAGCAACAACCCTTTAGGTTTCCATGCTACATGTGCCTTATCGGCGCTTATACTAATAGATTTATTTTTAAAATAAAAATTTTCTACATCTATAGGCCCAAGCAAACATCCTTTTATTTTCTGCGCCCTAAGCTCTCCAGGAACTATTTTAGCGGCAACTGTAAAAATAAAACGGAGCCCATGCTCTGTTTTTAACAAAAAGAATGCGGCGCTCACAAAACCAAACATCATGATTGCCAGATAGATAAATATTTTTCTATTCTTTTTCATAAAAAACCTACAACTCTTCTTGCGATTTTAAAACCCTATAAATCTGTTCCCAAACTAAATTGTATTCTTCCTGGAGATTTAGGCTGACTTACAGCCTTAGCATAGGTCAACTCTAAGGTGCCCACGCTGGTTCTATATACAATTCCTAAGCCCACACCTTTGTTTACCTTTGCAAATAAATCATTGCTTGCATTACCTGCGTCAAAAAAAGCCGAAAGGTACCAATCCCCTACAATTTGCTGACGCAATTCAATACTACCAACTGCAAGATTATAACCAGGACCAATAGTGTTATACCCAAAACCTCTGATACTTTGAGTTCCGCCAGTATAAAATTGTAATGATAAGGGTAAATCATCGATATCATTCATTGCCGTATACCCTAAAGTTGCATGCAAAATAACTTGCATCCGTTTAAAAATGGTCTTCATGTATTTTAAATCTGTCTTTGCCTGCAAAAAACTATTACTCGCAACAAAATGCTTTCTTGATCCTTGGATGCTTAAACTAACTCTGTAACCTTTTGTTGGCTTAATTGGATCATCCTTTTTAGTACGCAACCAGCTGATGCTTGGTATCAATAAGGTTGAAGTTTCATATGGTTGATCAACTAATTTATAATGCTCATGTTGCAAGCTAAGCTTTATAGTTTGCTGCCATTTTTTTATAACGGTTATGTATCCAACTCCAACTTGTCCCAACAAACTTTTACCCTTATCCAGGTTTAAAGTTTTGCCGGATAAATTAAAATCATAAAAATCATTGGGAGGATACTTGCCAGGAATCACATAATGTAACTCAAGATCATTCTGTACTTCAGAGCCTTGAATCTGCCCATTAAAACTTTGGCCACTAGGAGTTAAATACCTAGCATCCATGCCTAATGATCCACGAAAACCAGTATCAGTACCAAAACCAACACCCACATCATACTGTCTTGCTTTATATGGGGTAAGCTTTATTTCGACCGGAACCTGAGGGGATTCATTCTCAGCAATCTGCGGATTTACATCTACTATCTGAAAAAAGTTACTATTGCTCAAAGCTTCCTGCAACAGATCTATTTTTTTGCTTGAATAAACATATCCTGGCTTATACGCCAAAAATTTCGCAAGAAACTCTTTACTGAAAAATGGCGCCTCAAATGTAGTTTCCCCAAAATAATATCGCGGCCCAGTATCAAAATGTAAAACAATTGCTGCTGTATTGCTCTCCAAATCAATTAGCACTTCCTTCTTAGCTAAAAATGCTGCGATATATCCATATGTCCCAGCTAAATCGAATAAAAACTGTTTCGCATTATTATATTGATCTACCCGAAAAACATCCCCTTTTTCCAAAGGAAATCTTGGTAAATGCTTGAGTATTTTTTTATCATTAGACCCGGCTCCCAATACAGTTAAATCAATTGATGCTATCTTCAGAGGATTCCCTAAACTTACCTGAAAAACCTTCTCCCATTTATTGTTTTTATGGGTAAATAAACCGCTTGTGACCTTGGCCTTGAAATAACCGTAAGGCTCCAATGCCTTTGTAATCTCCTGCGGGATCTCCTGATAAAAAGCATTTATTGAAACATCATCATATATCGTAATTCCTTCTTGTTTTAGCTGCAGCTGCATTTTTATACTTTCTAATAACTCACCATGAACCCCCTGCACCTTAATTTTTAAACTAGGCGCACCGTTACATGTTAGTACAAGCAACGTCAAAACAATAAAATGTAATGTTAACCAAAACTTTTTCATGGTGGTCTATTATACAATAAAAATTCTATGATTAAGAGCCTATCTGAAAATTACTCTAGACTCTTCTCTAGCCAACTCTATTAACAAGCTTATGCTATTAGGGAAAAACTCCATACCAAGATATAGCCATAAGCACTTTAGTTTCTGCTATAAATCTACTAATATCTGAAATTCATAACTCCACATCAAAGAAAAAATGATTGGTTTTTATAAAAAATCATCGTGATTGCTTGCGATTAACTCTAAATACAAACAAAGCTGCGAATAACTTAATCAATATAATTTTACCATCCAAGAGATACTCAACAAAAAAGTGCATTTAATAATGGAGTTCTATTATGTTTTTTTAGCCGCCATAACCACTTATGATTTTCCGCCACACCACCGCTTATATCCAGCCCCTACACCAAACAACTTCTTATCTAATTGATTTAACAAAGAATAATTCTCTTAAAGAAACCTTAACATATACTATATAAACTAATACTATACACAAACAGTGATTATAGAGGGCGTAATTATGAAAAAAATTTCTAACAACATATACTCCAAAATTACTCTATGCATAGCAATAATTCTTTTTAGCTCATCCAGCTATGCCTTTATAACAACTCGATCTGAAGAGATGGAGATTAAGTGCAGCGAAAACCCCTCCAAACCATTAGAAACCGCTCAAGAAGGGAAAGCAGATGTTGAACTTAATATCACCCTAAGCGGACTACGAGCGAACAAACAACAGAAAATTATAAAAATAAATGATGAGAATACTTATTCGGAAGAAGATTTAGAGAACTCATTTGAAAGCGAAAAAGAGGAGCTCTCTAAAAAACCTCAAGTATATGCTAAGGTCGAATGCATAAACCACCAGAGAAAAGGTATTTTAACCAGCTCTGGAATGCAATTTAGTTGTCCAACAGGTGATGGGATGCAAATTAAAATGATTTTACCAAAAGACCCTGAAATGTATGGAGTATTTACTTTAACATCCACCCAACGCGGTAAATGCTATCCAGGAGGCTGGTGCACAAAGTAAAGCTACATAAAACCTCTCTTTCCAATAAATTTACAGTAAGGTTATTGTAATCTTCAGCTCCTGAGACAAGTAGTCTTCGCCACCCGACGACAGTCATAAAGATCTATCCCCAAATTGAAAAACTCAGGCCTAAAGGAAAACAGCAAAGACCTTCAGATTGATACAACCCCAGCAAAGCAGAAGCCAACAAAATATTATAGCAATAACTCTTTTATTTTATTTTGTCGCTTAATATTTAGAAAAGCTATTTATCTTTAAAAAAACATTTTTTTCCACTATAATTAATGATCAGAAATAAAAAGGTGAACTATGTTACGAAATAACTTTCTAGCCAGTACTTTTGCTTTGATTATCAGTCCAGTAATTTTTGCCCAAGGAAATTCTGTCGTAGATTTCCGGCCAGGGGTTTACATTGGAGCTCAAGGGGGTTTAGCTTGGACTAACGAAGGCGATGGACCAAGCGATTTTGTCGACCATATTTATGACATTACCCATACGCCACACTCTAAAAATACTGATAAAGGCTCATGGGGTGGCAGATTATTGATTGGTTATGCTTTTAATCCATATTTTGCCTTAGATGGTGGATTCACTCTTTATCCAAATAATAAATATACAGCTAATGGCCTAAACCAAGCAGAGGAACATACCTATAAATTTAAAACAAGTTTTTATGGGATAGACTTGATGGCTAAAGGTATACTGCCATTAGAAATATTATCTCCTAACTTTTGTGGTTGGAGCATATATGCCAAATTGGGCATTGTTGCTGCCAGATCCAGTTTTGAGACCGAGATGGATGGAGTAGCATTTAATCCCACATCAGAGCATTCTACAATCAATAACACCGCACTAAGACCAGGATACAGTCTTGGCATTGGATATAATTTTACCGATGATTTTGGAGTTGATTTATCCTGGTCAGGGGTTTATGGCATCAACAAAATTGGTATGACTTGTGATACAAATGGCGTTTGTGGAACAACCATTACCGCCGGCGGCAATAAACAAACAACTCCATATGCGAGTTTATTAGCCTTGGGAATATCGTATAAATTTTAGCCTGCTCGAAAAAATATAGAAATAAAAAGGTCCCTATTAAACTTAGAGATCTTTTATTTTCCCTATATTTAGCAAAATCTAACCTGATTATTAGCATGAGCAATATATGCCATTAACTACAAGAAAGCTGGTTTCTTTGCTGTCATTGCGAAAAGCGTAGCGACAAAGCAATCTTAAAAAGGTTACAAATTAATTTATGTTCGAGGTTGATATCGCTGGATTGCCGCGCGAAACAAAAAGCGTTTCGCTCGCAATGACGCTTTTGTTGATATGGAGAGGATGATTAAATATGAGTTTTTGCCGTCATTGCGAGAAACGCAGCGACGAAGCAACCTTTTATTCTGTTTGGTATCAGAGCAACCATTTTCAAAGCAATTCCTGCAATTTATACAATTGCAGGAATTGAATAGATCAATTATCGCTACTTCTTTATTCCCAACAACTCAACTTTAAAAATCAAAGTTTCGTTTGGTCCAATTACTGGTGGCGCACCATTTGACCCATAAGCAAGATTTGATGGTATATAAAGCTCCCAAGTAGAACCAACTGGCATTAGCTGTAACGCTTCAGTCCACCCAGGAATTACTGCTTTAAGTGGGAATGATATTGAACTTTTACGCTTATAAGAACTATCAAACTCGGTCCCATCAATTAAAGTTCCAGCATAATGTACCTCAACAGTATCATTTAATCCTGGTTTCTCACCATTTCCATCAACAATAATCTTGTATTGTAATCCATCGTCTAGCGTTACAACACCATCTTTATTTTTATTTTCTTCTAAAAATGCCGCACCTTTTGCTTTGTTTATATCTGTATCTTGCATATCAGTTGTACCCTCCGGTAATACCTTTATCGATGGCTTTTTTGTCATATAATAACCAAAAAACAACAATCCAAGCCCTATAAAAACTATTAAAATCGTTCTCATTCTCATTACTTACTCCTACGAGTTTCAAGAACCATTATGTTAGTATAATAAGACAAGGTGTCAAGTATTAAACTTGGCTGCGATTATTAAAACAAGAGTATATAAACATGAAATCAGATAATATTTATATTAGAAAGTTTAAAACAGAAGATGCAGAACAAGTATCTAAACTGATAATAACCGTATTTGATGAGCAAGTTAGCAAAAAATTACCGGCCAGAGCTAAAAAATTCTTCTCTGATGGCAATACGCACAACAAAATTATCTCCCTCAACCAATCTGGAGAAATGTTTGTTGCTGATCTCTTTGGCAAAATCATTGGTGTAGTTGCCGGCAGAGACAACAACCTAATAACCCGCCTATTTGTTTATAAAAAATTTCAAGGCAAGGGGATAGCTAAAAACCTAATGGGCCGCATAGAATCCCTATATAAACGCCGCGGAGCTGATGCTATTCATGTTCGCTCTGCGCTTAATGCCGTAGATTTTTACATCTCCACCGGATACAAAAAAGTTACTAGGGTGATCCACAAAAAAGATGGTCTAGTTTACCAGCCAATGATAAAAAGGATAAGATAAAATAAGACGCAAAATAAGGCATCAAGTCCTGAATCGAGAATCAAAATTCACAATTCAGGCCCAACCCATCGCTTTAAAGATCCTCTTTGTCAGATTGCGCATCCTTTTTTTGTTGCTCGGTTAGATTTAATAAAATTTTCGTTTTCTCTTCCATCAAGGCAACAAGATCAAATGTATTAGATATTTTCAGATCTTCCAGCGATTTCTCAATATCACCTAACCTAAAATAAACCTGTGAACGCATCAAATAAGTTTGGTAAAGATGCTCTTCATCATCTGTATTCTCGATAATCTGGTTGCAATCTTTGAGTACTTTATCATAAAATCCCAAATCATAAAATGCCATTAAGCGTGTAATGGTTGATTGGTACCGTTCACTTTTCGACAAATATTTCTGCTGGATAAGTGATGGTGTATCTAAAGCGACATATTCATTCAAATCCAAAGCAACACTGCAGTCATCAGCTGCTTTTGAGAAGTTTTTAAGTGCTAAAAAAGCCATTCCCCTCATAGTATAAATATAGGAACGATGTCCCTGAATAGCATCGTCATTTAGATCAAGTGCCGCGGTACAATATTTAATAATTTCTTCTTTACAATCTGCTTCATTACGCGTTTTATCGAAGAAACACTCGCCTTGTGTTTTTTTTGCCATTTCATAATAATCTTTGCTTGATTGCTCGCATCTTGCCATCGAAGTAAAACATAAAAAAATAGAGCACGTTAAAAAGATGATGGTAAATTTAGACAATCGATTACAGTTCATATATTACAACCCCATATAAAATTTAGAAAAATCAATTTTTATCAGCCCTCAACCCATATGACCACCATCATCGCATCAAGTCCTGACCCCAATCACTACTTTTTGATACTAAGCAACCCAACTTTAAAAATCAAGATAAAGTCTTTTCCAATGCAAGATGAGCCTGAAAGTTAGGTTTGATTCTAACGCAAGATGAGCCTGAAATGAAGAAATAGTTCATGCTAGGAGAATGAATACCTACATGAATGACACAGAATTGTTAGAACTTAACCAGGTTCGAGAATTTGTAAATGCTAGCGATAATATAGTTTTTAGCCCAGCAAATCAGGCTGAGAGCTACGAATGGATGGCTAGGACCCTAAAACGATTCAATTATTTCAAAATATCAAAAATAGATAAAGGTACGGTGCGTGCTTATCTTAAGAAGAGAACCGGTTATTCGCGAGCTCAGTTAAATCGCTTAATTGGGCAATATAGGAAGAATCATTGGATAGGGAAAAAGCACCGAAATCGGAACTGTTTTGCTAAACATTATACCCAAGCAGATATTTTATTATTAGCTGAAACTGATGAATGCCATCAAACACTAAGTGGCACAGCTACTAAAAAGCTATTTGAGAGGGGTTATAATATATTTAATGATGGTCGTTATGAGCGACTCTCTAGCATTTCTGTGGCACATATTTATAATTTGCGTAAACACAATCTTTATTGCGGTAAGAGACGTCATTTTACTAAGACACAGAGAAGTGTGGTTGCTATAGGTGAGCGGCGTAAACCGCGTCCTAACGGTGAACCAGGCTATTTGCGCATCGATACAGTGCACCAAGGGGACCAAGATCAAGTTAAGGGTGTTTATTACATTAACGCGGTAGATGAGGTAACCCAAATGGAGGTAATTTGTGCGGTGGAAAAGATTAGCGAAAATTACTTGATTCCGGTATTAGAGCAAATAATAGAATCATTTCCCTTTGAGATTAAAGAGATCCACGCAGATAATGGTTCAGAGTATATTAACCGTACAGTAGCAAAAATGCTTAATAAGCTACTGATAGAGTTAACCAAGTCTAGGGCCAGACAAACCAATGATAATGCGTTAGTAGAAACTAAAAATGGCTCTATTGTAAGAAAATGGTTCGGTTATTGTTATATTCCACAAAGGCATGCTGCGGCAATCAACGAATTTTTAAAGGAACATTTTATTCCATATATTAACTATCATAGGCCATGCCACTATCCAGTTATAGTTATAGATGAAAAAACTGGGAAACAACGCAAGAGTTATCCTTATGCTAATATGCTGACTCCATACGATAAATTAAAGTCATTGCCTAAAGCAGAGCAATATCTTAAGCTTGGAGTTAGTTTTATAGAGTTAGATATTATATCCCAAAAGGATACGGATTTAGCAGCTGCAAGGAAAGCAAAACTAGCTCGAGAAAAGCTGTTTCAAGGTTTTAATAAAGCGGCTTAGTAATAAATTTTTATTAACTTTTAAAAAGCTTGAACGAATTCTTTATAAAGATCATTTCAGGCTCATTTTAGGATTAGAAAATACTGATTTCGCCATAAATTATAAGGGCCTAGTTTCTTTGTTTAAGTTAAGTAAACAAACATTATATAATAAGCATTTCTGAATGGCTTCATCGCATCGCTTTTCGCAATGACTTTAGCTTATTTCTGTCCCCGCCACATGAAATCCATATCTTTTGCTGCTTTTACATCATCTAATCTTTTTACCGGCATAGTATATGGCGCGCCTTTAACGAGATCAGAATTGGTTTTTATTTCCGCTAAGATTTTGGCCATAATTTCGGCAAAAGCATCTATCTCTTGTTTGCTTTCGGTTTCTGTGGGTTCGATTAAAAAACATTCTGGGACTAATGCTGGGAAATAAGTAGTCGGTGCATGAACTCCATAGTCGAGCAATCGTTTACCAAAATCTTTGGCGGTAATCCCAAACTCTTTTGCTTCTTTTATTAAAGTAATAATAAATTCATGTGGTGCTAAGCGATCTGGGTATGCGGCAGTAAATCCTAATTTTTGTAGCACTCTTAATAAATAATTTGAATTTAAAGTGGAGTATTCCCCAACCCTTTTTAAACCAGCAGCGCCAAGTAGTCTAATATAAATGTAGGCGCGTAATACAATGCCAATATTGCCAGCAAAAGCTGAAAGTCTCCCTATTGTTTGCGGACAATCTTTTTCCGTTAGCCAAATGTATAGATCATTTTTTTTGCCAACCATTGGTATTGGTAAGAATGGAAGTAAGGTGTTATTTACTGCAACTGGTCCTGATCCTGGCCCGCCACCACCATGGGGCGTACCAAATGTTTTATGCAGATTCATATGCATCACATCAAAACCCATATCTCCTGGACGAGCTTTACCTAAGATTGCATTAAGATTTGCGCCATCATAATAAAGTAAGCCTCCTGCATCATGAATTATTTTAGAGATTTCTTTTATTTTTCTTTCAAACACTCCAAGAGTAGAGGGATTGGTTAACAAGATTCCAGCGGTTTGAGGGCCAACCGCATTTTTTAGAGCTTCAATATCAATGTCACCATCACAAAGGGTGGGGATCTCCCGTACAGTATAACCATACATGGTTGCTGATGCTGGATTGGTGCCATGGGCAGCATCTGGTACGATCATCTCAACACGACCCTTATCACCGCGTGCTTCATGATAAGCATAAATCATGCTTACTCCAGCAAATTCACCTTGAGCGCCAGCGCTGGGGGTGAGTGAAACCCCTTGAAAGCCGGTGATCTCTTTAAGATATTCTTGCGCCTCAAACAAACATTGCATCATCCCTTGGCTAAATTTTTCTGATACAGATGGATGGTTGGAAGTAAAACCATTTAGGGTAGATAAGTTTTGTAGAATATGAGGATTGTACTTCATGGTGCATGAGCCAAGAGGATAAAAATGAGTATCCACCGAAAAGTTTTTTTGTGAAAGTCTGGTGTAGTGGCGAACCACTTCTAGCTCAGACACTTCAGGTAAAATTGGTGCAGCATTACGTAAAAACTTTGCATCAATATTTATTTTATGATTTTTTAGCGGGGCAAGTGAATAGGCTCGACGGTCTTTGCGGGATTTTTCAAAAATTAATTTTGTCATAAAATCTCCTCCAACTGTCTAGCATAAAACTCAAGATCATCTTCTGATTTGGTCTCAGTAGTACAAATGAGTAAACTATTTCCGAGCTTGGGATAATCAATGGATAAATCAAAGCCTCCTTGGACACCTTTGTTTGCTAAATTTGATAAAACTTCCCCAACCGGTTTTTGCAATTTAATAACAAATTCGTGGAAGAAAGTGTTGTTAAATACTGCGCTTATCCCTTCTATTTTTAGTAACCGTTTGCGTAGTAAATTTGCATTAGCATTGCTAGCAGCTGCAACACGACGTAATCCTTCAGCGCCGAGTAAGCTCATATAAATAGTTGCGCCAGTTGCCATCAGAGCTTGATTTGAGCAAATGTTTGAAGTTGCTTTGCCACGACGAATATGTTGTTCGCGAGCTTGAAGAGTTAAAACAAAACCAGTTTTACCATCTTTATCCGTTGTGCGTCCCACAATTCTTCCTGGAAGTTGGCGGATGTTTTCTTTTTTGGCGCACATGTAACCAAAATAGGGGCCCCCGTTTGCAAGTGGTGCTCCAAGTGGTTGGCCATCGCCAGCAGCAATATCGGCTCCACTTTCTCCCCAGCTGCCAGGAGGTTTTAATAAAGCAGCAGCGATTGGATTCAGATTCCCAATAACAAGAATTGAATTTTGATGCGCCCAATCGGTGATAGCATCTACATCTTCTAAAGCCCCAAAGAAGTTTGGTTGCGCAATAACGATGGCTGCTACATTATTATTTGTATATGCTTTTAATGTATCTAGAGTTATTGTCCCAGTTTTTGGGTCATATGGGATGGTGACTAATTCAAGGTGGTGTGGCTTCGTAATAGTTTTAATTACTTTGCGATATGTAGGATGAAGAGCTTGTGGCAGTAAAATAGTTTTTGCTTGTTTGTTTTTATGTAAACGAAGAGCCATTAAGATCGCTTCAGATAGAGCTGAAGCGCCATCATACATAGAAGCATTAGAGGTTTCCATCTGCATCAAGTTGCATATCATGCTTTGATATTCGTAGATAACTTGCAGAGTTCCTTGACTTGCTTCAGCTTGATATGGTGTATATGCAGTTAAAAATTCACCGCGACTGGTTAAATCTGATACTACAGCTGGAATATAATGTTCATAAGCTCCAGCGCCAATAAAACATAATCCAGCATGATCTTTTGCTGCACGCTCTTTTAGCAGCTTGCTTATATCAAGCTCATTTAGTCCTTTAGGGATATTTTTTAGGCCATCAATCCGAAGATCTTTAGGTATCTCCGCAAATAAATCATCAATGCTTTTAATGCCAATGGCATCGAGCATCTTTTTAGTGTCCTCTTTGGTGTGAGGGATGTATGGCATTTTAACCCCGCTATTAAAGGCATTCTTTGCTAATCGAATTCATGCTTTATTTTTAAATGCCGCTTGTTGACTAATGAGAGGTATCAGCCAAATATTTTTCGTATGCTTCGGTATCCATTAACTCATCTAGCTCCTTTATGTTGGAGGGGCGAATTTTGAATAACCAACCACTATTTTGTGGGTCTTTATTGAGGATTTCAGGGTTCTCAACTATCTCATCGTTCGTGGCGATTACTTCTCCGCTTAGAGGCGAAATAATATCCGAAGCTGACTTTACAGACTCAATTACAGCGCATTCTTTTCCAGCATTTATCGGCTCACCTTTTTCAGGTTGTTCGACAAATACCATGTCACCTAGCGCATGTTGAGCATGGTCGGTGATTCCAATAGTTACAGTGCCATCTTTTTCTAAACGAGCCCACTCGTGGGTTTTGGTAAATTTTATATCGGTCATAAACAGATTCCTCTATTGATAAATATTAATTTGTTGATGCTCTTGATTTTTTTTCAGTAATCCTATTTTAGATGCGGTACAAGCACGTCCATGTTGCCAAAAGTCCGACGTCCTGTTTGTACCGCATCTAAAATAAGACCGCTGCTATTAAGATAATTACGTTCTATTTTATTCACATCTTCTTATAAGTGCAAATTTACTATTATGGGGTTGGTATAATCTAGAAATTTTTTGTCCCAGGGCTTACAAACGGGGGTTGGATCACGCGAGCTTTTAGCTGTTTGTCCCGGATCACTAAGAAACATTGTTCTTTCGTGTTGATTGGAACCCTAGCCAGAGCGATGCCGGCATTTAATATTGGGGAAAAGCCGCCACTAGTGGTTTCCCCTTCTCCAACAGTTGGTACGATAACTTTTTGATGACTACGTGGAACACCCCTTTCTTCTAAAACCAAGCCAACAAGTTTCTTTTTAATCCCAGCATCACGCTCCTCTTCCAAGGCTTTGCGACCAATAAAATCGCGGTTTAGAGGCTCAAATGCTACGGTCCAACTTAAATTAGAGATAAGCGGGGAGGTTGTTTCATCCATTTCGGACCCATAAAGACTCATTCCTACTTCTAGGCGTAAGCTGTCGCGTGCTATCAAGCCACATGGTCTAATTCCTATAGCTATTAGTTTGTCCCAAAACTCTAGAGCTTCATTTTTAGGAAGTATAATTTCATAGCCATCTTCACCGGTATATCCGGTTCGAGCAATCCACCAGTTTCCAACTTCAACTCCATAAAATTTTCTAAGTTTTTCTGTGGCCAAAATCTGCTCGTTGGTAAATGCTAGCTTAACTTTTTCACGAGCATTTGGTCCTTGAATTGCAAGCATCGCAAGATCGTTGTGTTCAATTAATTTTGCGTCAAAACCCTGGATTTGTTTTTTAAACCAAGCGATATCTTTATCATGAGTTGCGGCATTGACAACTACGCGATAATCTTGAAATGTTTTACGGTAACAAATTAAGTCATCTATCACGCCACCAGCTTCATTTAACATACAACTATAAAGCGCAGCCCCGGGGATTTTTAGCTTATCTATATCGTTGGCAAGTAAATAGCGTAAAAATTTATATGCTTCTTGGCCCTCGATATCAACTATGGTCATATG
>JAHIYS010000136.1 GCA_018814965.1 Gammaproteobacteria bacterium | reverse complement strand
CAAACTCCAAGAATAGATGATTGAGATTTTTTGCACAACCCACGAGCTCTACATTTAGCCATGGTCAGTATAGTAGCTATGATTTGTATAAGATTCCTATTTGCTTGGCACCCTATCTCATTTATGACAAAACATCTCTGTTGTTTAATGGGTTCACTGAAATATAAAATTTCCTCATTATAATTGAGCTAATTTATTGAGTTTTCTGGATACCAGCTTTCGTCGGCACGCTGATTTTGGCAAGCTCTTAATAGACGGCTTGATATTTATGAGGAAGTTAGTAACATATGTTCCCTGATTATTACTTATTTTGAATTTTTACGAGTGGCTCTAGGTATAAATGCATGTTAGAAAATAATATATTACCGATCGTTTTAGCGATACTTCCCCTTTTTCTAATCATTTTAGTGGGATACTCTTCTATAAGATTTAATATCCTAACAAAAGAGAGTAACACCGCATTAACCCAGTATGTTTACTACTTTGCATTACCTGCCACACTATTTATCAGCATTGCAAAAAATTCGCTATCAAATATAGTCTATTTAAATTTTATATTAGGATTTCTTGCCAGCATGATAGTGCTATATTTTTTAGTATTTGCTATAGCTTATCTTTTAAAACTTGGAAATATAAAACAAATTGGAATATTAGCCTTAGGTATATCTTCACCCAACACAGGCTTTATGGGAATACCAATTCTAGCTGTATTGATTGGAGAACAGGGAGTTATTGCTGCAGCTTTTGCTAGTGTTTTATTAACTTTTCCTATGGTTATTTCTATATTCATTATAGAGTCTGAAAAACATATGCATCACGGCCTATTAAAACGCACCTATAAAAGTACGTTGCCCCTACTAAAAAACCCTATAGTTATTTCAGCCCTTATAGGGATATCATTCTCGGTTTTGGGTATTTCGATTCCTCATTTTTTTGAAACCACAATAGAACAACTTAGTAATACCACTGCTCCCTGCGCTCTATTTGCAATTGGACAAACATTGTATGGCAATAAAATAGTCAATAACAATAAAATAAGATCATTTTTGTTTTGTCTTGGAAAACTAATCATCCATCCAATTATTATGCTCTTTTTTGTATATATTTTTAATATCCCCTCACCCTTTGGAATAGCTGCATTGATCTTATCAGCCATACCCACCGCAGCACTCACATTCATCCTTGCTAAAAAATATAATATTTATGAGAATGAAACATCTGACTTAATATTTAAAACAACAGCTTATTCAGCGCTTACTATTCCAATAATTACCACTATTGCCACAAAAATACTTGCTTAGATGAATAAGAGATATAAAATGGTACAAAAGATTGCTTCGTCGCTACGCTTCTCGCAATGACGGCAAAAACTTATATTTATCCAGGGTCATGAAATGGTACAAAAATTTGCTTCATCGCTACGCTTTGGCATAACAGCAAAAACTTAGATTTATTCAGGGTCATGAAATGGTACAAAAATTTGCTTCATCGCTACGCTTTGGCATGACAGCAAAAACTTAGATTTATCCAGGGTCATGAAATGGTACAAAAATTTGCTTCGTCGCTACGCTTTTCGCAATGATGGCAAAAACTTAGATTTATTTAGGGTCGTGAAATGGTACAAAAATTTGCTTCATCGCTACACTTCTTGCAATGATGGCAAAAACTTAGATTTTGATAGCCATAAAATGATCAGCTAACTATGGAGCTTTATGAACGATCGCAATAAGTTTATTGGTAGCATTTTAATTCTCATTGGCACCGTTATCGGAGCTGGGATCCTAGCCCTACCTATAGTTTGTGCAGGAATGGGATTTGTTAGAGCATCCATTGCCCTCATAGTTGTATGTGCAATCATGCTGATCACCGGACTCCTAACCCTGGAAGTTAATCTTGCTTTTAAACCCTATAGAAATCATCTAGGAACTATGGCCGAAGCTACTCTGGGACAATATGGGAAAATAGTCAGTTGGATAGTAACCATACTTTTGCTCTATGCATTAACATCAGCGTATATCTCTGGAAATTCATCTTTGCTAGGATCTAACCTTGAAAGATTTACCTCCATACGCTTACCAGATTATAGTAGTAAGTTTTTAGTGACCATGGCGCTAGGCAGCATAGTATGCTGGAGTACGAATGTAGTTGATATTTTTAATCGCTCCTTTTTAAGCGTAAAAGGGAT
>JAHIYS010000135.1 GCA_018814965.1 Gammaproteobacteria bacterium | reverse complement strand
GCTATAATTGTATAATCGTAGCCCCCCACGTAAACCCGCCTCCAAACGCAACCAACAAAACTTTATCACCTTTTTTAACTAAACCCTGTTTAACAATTTCATCCAAAGCAATAATAACAGTAGCGGCAGAAGTGTTGCCGTATTTATCTACATTAATATAAACTTTTTCATCCGGAACTTTTAATCTTTTTTGGATTGCCTGAATTATCCTGATATTAGCCTGATGCGGGATAAAACATGCAATATCTTCCGGCTTTAATTTAGCTTTTTCCAAAACCTCAAACGTAGCTTCTAACATTGACTGCACTGCCAACTTAAACACCTCATTGCCTGACATCTTCAAATAATGCATTTTGTCTTTTACAGTCTGTTTAGAAGCAGGATATCTACTACCGCCGCCAGGTGTTTTCAACAAATCAACATACAATCCATTAGCAGAAAGACATGAATCAATAATATATCCTTGTTTAGCAGATTTCTTTTTACCGACAACCGCAGCGCCTGAACCGTCACCAAACAATACGCAGGTATTACGGTCTTCCCAATCAACAAACTTTGATAAAGCCTCAGTGGCAATAACTAAAATATTATTATACATACCTGCTTCAATAAACATTTTTGCAGTAGTAATAGCATATATAAAACCAGTGCATGCCGCAGACATATCAAAAGCTGCTGCATTTTTTGCGCCTAATTTTTCTTGGATAATACATGCGGTAGCAGGAAAAATCATATCAGGAGAGATGGTAGCTACTATAATAAGATCTAATTCAGATGCATTCATTTTAGCATCTTTAAGCGCCCTCTTAGCAGATTCATAACCTAAATCAGACGCAGCCTGATTATCATCTGCAATTCTTCTTTCTTTAATCCCTGTCCTGCTGGTAATCCACTCATCAGAAGTATCTACTATTTTTTCAAGATCAAGATTTGTAAGAATCTTATCAGGGACATAAGAACCAATACCAAGTATACTAGCTTTATTAGATGACATTATACTTCCTTATTTCTTCAACAATGTGTTCATTAACATTAAATATAACAAACTCTCTTGCAACTCTAATCGCATTCTTAATAGCTTTAGAACATGACCCGCCATGAGAAATAATACAAACACCATTAACCCCGAGCAATGGAGCTCCTCCGTATTCAGCATAATCAATCCGCTTTTTCAACCTTTTAAAAGCAGGTTTAGCAAAAAACGCCCCTAACATTGAAATAAAACTACTTTTCAACTCTTCTTTGGTAATAGCAGCTAAATTTTCTGCTAACCCTTCAGAAACTTTTAAAACAACATTACCAACAAAACCATCACACACAATAACATCACAATTACCATTATAAATATCACGGCCCTCAACATTCCCCATAAAATCAGAAAGAGAAGTTTTCAGAAGACTATAAATTTCTTTCATATCATCTCCTCCTTTACTCTCTTCCTCTCCAATATTCAAAAGGCCGACTTTATTTTTTTCTTTTTTAATATATATTCAGAATAGATTTTTCCCATTAAAGCATACTGATAATAATGAATAGGCTTACATAAAATATTAGCACCAACATCAATCAAAACAGTAATACCTTTCACATTAGGCAGAGGCAATGCTATGCCTGGACGATCCACCCCTTCAAGCAATCTCCACTTTAATGTTGTTGCAGCAACTGCCGCTCCTGTATTTCCTGCTGTAATAAGCGCATCTGCATTGCCTTTTTTAACAATATCAGTTGCAACTAAAACAGAAGAATCTTTCTTTTTTCTCAAAGCAGAAACAGGAGATTCGTCCATACCAACAACTTCACTAGCATGAAATATCTCTATATTAGAAGGCAGACAAAAAGATTTTTGAGCAATAACTTTTTCTATTTGATCCTTATCCCCTACCAATATAATAGTTGTATCAGGATATAATTTAGCTGCGTCAAAGGCTCCCTCAACAACAACCAACGGTGCTTTGTCGCCGCCCATAGCATCAACAGCTATTCTCACAATTATTCAGCTCCGCCAACTTCAAGAATTTTTTTATTACCATAAAAACCACATTTACCACAAACTCTATGCGGCAGCTTAGCTTCTCCACATTGAGAACAAGTAGAAACAGACCCTGCCTCTAATTGATTAGCGCCTCTTCTCTTATCCCGTCTAGATTTCGACGACTTAAACTTTGGCAATGCCATATCTTGTCACCTCCTGTAAATTAGACTAACGTCTAATTTAAATTTTGAATTATGAATTATGAATGTTGAATTAATGATGGGGTTTCACTCCATACCCCACTATTTAATAAAATCGTCGCAAAGCGACACCTTCATTCACCATTCAACATTCACAATTCAACATTACAACATAGTAAAATAATTTTTATCTAAAAATTATTTTACTATGTTGTAAGTGTCTCTTGCAATCATTAATTCTTCATTAGTTGGAACAACCAAAACATCCACTTTGGACTTTTGGGTTGAAATAATTTTTTCTTTAACACTAGACTCATTTATTGAATCATCAATATCAACACCAAGATACTTTAAATTACCACAAATTATCTTCCTAATAAAAGGATTATTTTCACCAACACCTGCAGTGAACGCAATAGCATCAACTCCGTTCAACACTGCAACATACGCGCCGATAAATTTTTTTATTCTATAAGTAAACATCTTAATAGCAAGGTCTGCTCTCTTATTACCCTCATCAGCCTCGGCCTTTACACTACGCAAATCGTTACTCACACCGGAAACACCCAAAAGACCGCTTTGTTTATTCAATAAATCCTTGACTTGTCTAATCGACATTCTCTCTGTTTCCATCAAATAAAAAACAACAGAAGGATCAAGATCTCCGCATCTCGTACCCATAATCACTCCCTCTAAAGGAGTAAAACCCATACTTGTCTCAACCGACTTGCCCCCATCAACAGCTGTAATACTTGCGCCATTACCAAGATGACAGGTTATAATTTTAAGATCTTTCTCATCCTTACCTAAAAGCTCAGCTGTCCTGTGAGCAACATATCTATGAGATGTGCCATGAAACCCATATTTCCTGATTTTTTTTCTCTCATAAAGCTCATAAGGAATAGCATATAAACATGCCCTTTTCGGCATAGTTGAATGAAACGCAGTATCAAAAACCGCAATATTAGGAACGCCAGGTAAAATAGCCATGCAAGCTTTTATACCAGCTAAATTTGCAGGATTATGAAGAGGCGCAAGCTCAATAAATCTCTCAATACCCTCAAGAACCTTATCATCGATAACCATAGACTTCGTAAACTCTTCACCGCCATGAACAACCCTATGCCCAACAGCCTTTATCTCATGAATATCCTTAATACAACACTTATCATCTTTCTCAAGAGCATCCTTAATAAGTGACAGCGCAAACTCAAAATCAGGAATAGGCTCCTCTATTTTATAAGTAACCCCTCCCTCAACTTCCTAGATCGG
>JAHIYS010000134.1 GCA_018814965.1 Gammaproteobacteria bacterium | reverse complement strand
TTGGATAAATAAGAAAACCATCGTTAGTATAAAGCTTTAGAATATTATTAGAATTTAAAACCCGACTTAAACTAAGTGCGCCCAAAGGAGCTTCACGGTACCTATCACCATCAACCATATATTCTTGATAATAAGCCGTACCATTCAATAAATATAAGGGATTAATTTGATAGTTAACCCCCAAAGTAGCATTAGCTTGATTAACATCATAATTATCTACTTGAGTATATTCTTTATGTGAGCCATTAAGATCCCAAAACAAAGTATACTTGGTATCTGATAAAAAATGTTTCCCCTTAACGCCAATACTAGGATATAAATAAAATGATTTGGGTTTATCGTTATATTGCCTTAATTTGTAATACAAGTCATTTAATGCAGCAACCTGATCACTATATACTGAGCTTGATGGATCCGGGGCAATATCAGTCCCCGTAAGTGATGCAAATCCAGCATAGTCTTCGTCTGTACTGGCTGCAACATTACTATCGGAACCAAATACGACCCGCCCATAAAAGTGGTACTCTCTATCACGAGCTGAAAGTTTTTTATTAATTTTGTCTGACAATGCCTTAATATTACTATCTAAAGCTAAAGAATATTGTTTGAAAATAAGAACATTCGGCTTTACACCTTTATATCTTTCAGAGATCAGTGTGTTTAGCTCCCTTTTAGCATCATCATACAACCCTAAAGCATAATATGCCTCTGACAAACCAAACCTAGCATTTAAAAGATTAGGGTCTTGCATCAATACCCGCTCAAAGGCCATAGCTGCCTCATCAGGCTTTGCTACTGCTAAAGCCGCTCTTCCAAGCAACATATCATATGATTTATCGCCAAGCTCACTAGAATTAGTTTTGGTTAAATTATATGCGTCTTGGTATCTTCCCCTATTCAAAAAAGAAATGACCTTAGATGAAAAACCTGGTCCAACACCAGAAACTGCCAGCGATACCGAAGATAATGAGCAAATAATAATAGATGACAAGAAAAACAATAAAACTTTTTTTCCATAACTAACAAACATGACTACGCCCTTCCTAGTATAATGTAAGACAATAAAAATGAGAAATCCCAAAAATTTTATCATACATATTAAAACGTTAAAACTCAACTTAGATTTCCTTTAATTCGCCTCCTTTTTCTGATAATCTCACGATTAACTATGAAAAATAAAACCTACGAACCACAGACTATTGAAAACTTTTGGTACCAAAAATGGGAACAAAATAATTATTTTATCCCAAGCGGCAAAGGGAACCCATACTGCATTATCCAACCACCACCAAATGTAACTGGAACCCTACATATGGGTCACGGTTTTCAAATTAGCATCATGGACACCATGATCCGCTATCATCGAATGCTTGGTGATAATACCTTGTGGCAGCTTGGCCTCGACCATGCTGGAATTGCGACCCAAATGCTAGTTGAGAACAATCTTCGAGCAGAGGGAAAAAGTCGCCATGATATGGAGCGGGAAACATTTATTAAAAAAGTTTGGGAATGGAAAAACTATTCTGGAGACACCATATCTAATCAAACTAAAAGAATCGGAGTTTCTGGAGACTGGAGCCGTCAAAAATTTACCCTCGATCCTGATCAAATCGAGATCGTTCAACATGTCTTTATCAAGCTGTACGAAGAAGGATTAATTTATCGAGGCAAACGTCTGGTCAACTGGGATCCGGTTCTAAAAACCGCAATCTCAGACCTTGAAGTGATCAATGAAGAAGCTGAAGGATCAATGTGGTACGTACGCTATCCAATTGTCGATAGTGATGAAAGCTTAATTATTGCTACTACCCGCCCTGAAACCATGCTTGGCGATACAGCAATAGCAGTACACCCCGAAGATGAAAGATATAAACATTTAATAGGCAAACAGATTAAACTGCCACTTACTGACCGGGTTATACCCATAATAGCAGATGACTATGTTGACCAAGAGTTCGGCACCGGTTGCGTAAAAATAACACCGGCACACGACTTCAATGATTACGCGATGGGACAACGCCATAATTTACCACTAATAAATATTTTTACCCCTGATGCCTATCTCAATGATAATGTTCCTGTAGTTTATCAAGGGCTGGAGCGTTTCCAGGCGCGAAAAAAAATAATTGGGGACTTACAATCATCTAACTTATTAGTTAAAACCGAAAAACATCAGTTAAAAATCCCTAAGGGTGATCGTAGCGGATCGACTATAGAGCCTTATTTAACCGATCAATGGTTTGTTAAAACCAAAGAACTAGCCGGACCAGCTATGCAGGTTGTTTTGGATGGCAAAATAAAAATCATTCCAAACACCTGGACCAAAACCTATCTTCAGTGGTTAGAAAACATAGAGGACTGGTGCATCAGCCGACAACTCTGGTGGGGGCATAGAATTCCTGCCTGGAGCGATGAGGAAAATAATATTTATGTTGGCCGAAATGAAAATGAAATCTGCGCAAAGTATAAACTAGGAGACCGCAAACTAAAACAAGATGAAGATGTTTTAGATACCTGGTTTTCAGCAGCATTATGGCCTTTTTCAACCCTAGGCTGGCCCGAAGAAACTTATGAGTTTAAAACTTTTTATCCAACCTCAGTATTGGTCACCGGATTTGACATTATCTTTTTTTGGGTTGCTCGCATGGTAATGATGGGGCTGAAGTTTACGGGTGAAGTTCCTTTCAAAGAGCTATATATCACCGGGTTAATTCGCGACAGTCATGGCCAGAAAATGTCCAAATCTAAGGGTAATATTTTAGATCCAATTGATTTAGCTGATGGCATCACCCTGGAAAAATTGATTACTAAACGCACCAGCAACCTGATGCAAAAGCACCTTACCGAAAAAATTGAAAAACAAACTCGCAAAGATTTTCCACAAGGAATCGCTGGGTTTGGGGTAGATGCACTGCGTTTTACATTCTGTTCTCTTGCCACCACCAGTCGTGATATTAATTTCGATATCGCACGTCTTGAGGGTTATAGAAATTTTTGCACCAAAATTTGGAATGCCACCCGCTTCGTTTTAATGCAGCTGGAAGATTTTAATTACACCGATGAGCCTGCTGAATACAGCCTTGCTGATCGCTGGATCCAATCTGAAATCCAAAATACCTTAAGCATCATTACTACAGAATTTAAAAACTACCGCTTTGATCTTGTTACGCAAGCAATTTATGAGTTTACTTGGTATCAGTTTTGTGATTGGTATCTGGAATTAGTGAAACCAATCTTAAACTCTGATCAATTCAGTCCAGCATTAAAGCAAGGAACGCGTAAAACACTTATAGCCACCTTGGAAAGTTTACTCCGAATTATTCACCCTTTTATGCCATTTATTACTGAAGAGCTATGGCAAGATGTTGCTTCAAAAATGCAGATAAAAGAACCAACAATAATGTTACAAAAGTATCCAGAATTTGACGCAACTAAAATTGACAACGATGCATTTAGCGAAATTGAATGGATTAAAAAAAATATTCTTGCAATTCGTAATATCCGCGGAGAGATGAATATCTCTCCTAATAAGCTTCTCCCCTTATTATTAAATAAAGGCACAGAAAACGATCGCCGCAGAATCAATCAATATCAAGACTATCTTAAAACTCCAGCTAAACTAGAATCAATAACTTGGGCAAATGATGAAAAAATTCCACTATCTGCATCAACTTTAGTTGATGAAATGGAACTACATCTAGTATTTAACGACTCATTTGATTTGGGCGCTGAAATTGCCCGGATGAATAAAGAAATAAACAAACTTAGAGATGATATCGATAAACTTGAAGTCAAATTAAGCAATACCAACTATACTGCCAGGGCTCCAAAAGAGGTGATTGAGAAAGATCAAATTAAGCTAACAGAAAGTAAAAGTTTGATAATAAAATTAAGCGCTCATCTTAAGAAGCTAGAAAATATCTAGAGCCTGCACCTCAACCTCTTGGCCAAAGAATATCTTAGTCATATGCGCAAAATTATCCGTGTAATCAGACACATAAAACCGTCGCTGCGAAGGCGCTGTAGCCAAAATCCCCTCAGCCATTAAAATAGCACCAACTTTTGAGGCAACTATTTTGGCAGCATCAATAACATCGACCCTATTTTGATAAAAATCTGTGATCTTGTCTTTTATCACCTGGTAATGAGTGCATCCCAAAACCAAAGCCTCAATATCTTGTATTGATGAATTTGATAAATATTCAGTCAAAGCAACATCAATAAGCTTATGCTCAGAATAACCCTCTTCAATTATATGCACCAATAATGGAGTTGCTAAAGCCCGCAAATCAATCTGAGATTTAAATTTAGAAAGCTTCTCGTTATAAACCCCTGATTCCACAGTTAGCTTAGTACCGATCAAACCTACTCTTTGACCAGCATAATTTTCACTTAAAAATTTAGATACCGGATCAATCACATTAACCAGCAAAGCTCTGGACCCAATATAATCCCCAAGCATCTCATAAGCAGCAGCTGAAGCGGAATTACAAGCGATCAATATTAGTTTAACCTCTTGTGTTAACAAAAAATCAGTAATTTTCTTGGCGTATCCCTGAATAGCTTGAACTGATTTATCCCCATATGGCAGATGGGCGGTATCGCCAAAATAAATAATTGATTCATTCGGCAATGCATCAACAAGCGCCCTAGCGACGGTTAAGCCCCCAATACCGCTATCAAAAATACCTATAGGATGATTTTCTTTCAAAATTAACACCGTTATAAAATTTTAATAAAATCCACTTTCAAAAACTAACCTTAAAGCTCAATAAATTGTATCTCTTTACACAAAACCCGCAAGGTGATTTTTCATAGCCCTCTTTTTCAAGCGCTCTATTTTCAAAATACCGCCAAATCCTTAGCCATCTTGCCATTATTAACCTAAACACATTACCTAAAAACATAGTCCTCTTATTTACATAATCCAGCCATTGCAATCTGAAGTTTTTTGCTATTTTTTATTCAAAGGTGCGGATGGCCGTCGCCTGGCGGCAAAGACCGTGGGATCCAAAATACAACAATCCCTTAATATGATTTCTCAAACAACAAAGCATATTTTAATTTATTCATCTTTTATGCTACCATGGCGGCATATATAAATATTTTTACGGGACTAAAAATGAAAATTATTAAACTTGCCTTTGCAGTTTGCTTCCTCTTTCTCCTTAATGGGTGCTCATCAAATACTGTTATCCCTAACTCCGGCAATATACAAACAATCATTACCAATGCTGACACCGACAATAACGCTGTAGAAATCGCTAACAAGCAAGCACGACGTATTTGTACACTACAAGGCAAAGAAATAAAAATAATCTATTTAGACACAAGATACCAAGGGATTAATGATGATCAAAAAGCATTGGTCGAACAAGCCAAACAGATTCTGCCTGAAAACAAAACCCATGGCGCTTTTACTCCAGAAAATTATATCTATAAAGCAAACCTAATGTTTAAATGTATATAAATAAGCTTTAACCCAGCTATAGCCTTAAATTTAGAGAAAAATCCCTGTATTAACATTTCATACATGCATCTTTTAAGATTTTCTTCTCATTCAAAAAAATGGGTTAGACTTTGAACCAAAATCATTAAGTATTTGTCATTCCCGCCAAAAGCATGCGGGAATGACAAATACTTTCAGATTGCGACAAGCCCATATTAGAAATATAAATCCACTTAAGTTTTCTTTAATATATCCCATATACACTGTAAATCACAAGCGGCTAGGCAATTTAGAACTGTTGTTTATTTGGTAAATTACGGGTTACCTATAGGCTTCCTAAATTGCTTAGCCCAATTTCATTTATTCATTCTTCGCGCCCATAACAAAAAAAATAAGAAGATTGGCAACCACAAGAACCTTCCAAACGCAACCCAAGGGGTTCTACCAACAAAATTCCCCACTTTAGATTTCAAAACCACCTGCTTAAATTCTGGAGCCTCCGCAATCACTTTTCCCTTAGCATCAACTATGGCGCTTATACCAGTATTAGTACTGATCAACTGATAACGCCCAACCTCAAGCGAACGCATCCGAGAAATTTCTAAATGTTGCGCTAAAGCGATAGATTCACCAAACCAACTATCATCACTAACCGTTACAAGCAACCCAGCTTTGGGTAAATAATCCAACGCCAGAGCAGGATAAGCCACTTCATAGCATATAAAAGGCGCAAGCAAAATATCTCCCGCAAATAAATCAGGTTGATTTTTTGAACCACTAGAAAAATCTGACATTGGGATAATCAAAAACTCCCGCAACCAACTTAAAAAACCTTTTAAAGGTAAATACTCCCCAAATGGTAATAAATGCCTCTTATAATATCTGCCCTCTTTTGCCCCAAAAGAAATAATGCCGTTATAATATCGGTCATCTTTTTTATCATAAAACGGCACTCCACTTAAAATCGTGATTTTATTTTTCTTTGCCATCATAGAGATTGACTTTAAATATTGGCTGACCTCTTCAGGAAAAACAGGAATAGCCGCCTCTGGCCAGACTATGATCTTACTTGTAAGATTTTTAGCCGTTAAAAAAGAATATTGATTTAAAATAGAGGGTAATTCATTAGGATTCCACTTTTGTTCCTGCGGAGTATTTCCTTGAATCAAACTTACTTCTAACAAATCTCCATACTGTTTAGTCCAATCGATTCTTGCGAAAACAGCTCCCATACCCCAAATAATAGCTATAAACAACATCAAAACAGCCAAAATCATTTTATTTTTACGATTGCAAAACATCCAGAAAACAGCTCCTGCTGTTTGTGCAACAAAAAAAGATACTCCATACACCCCAAAAATAGTCGCCCAACCACTCAAAGGGGAATCAATATGTCCATAACCCAAAAATAACCAAGGAAAACCGCTCAAAAACCACCCTCTAATCCACTCTAAAACTACAAAACTTGCTGGAAATACTAATAAAAATTTGTACCATCTATTTTCAGGATAGAAATGATTCAATAAATACCCTTGCACAGCGGTATATAAACCCATAAGAGCCACCAATAAAGCTAAAATTGCTATAGCCAAAATCACAGGAGCATTGCCAAAATAACGGATACTTATGTAGACCCAATAAATCCCACCACTAAAAAATGCCGCACCAAATAACCAACCATACCAAAAAGCCAACTTAGGGGAAGACCAGAACCATACAAATAGCAACAGCACCAAAGAAACCTCTGCTACCAAATAATAGCCAAAAGGAGCAAAAGCAAGGGGTAAAATTGCTCCACCAAATAAAGCTACAATACCCAGATATATTTTTGGATTAAGATTTTTTAGAAGTTTCCACATAGATTTCATTTAAATAAATTTTATTTACAGTATAATATCTCAAATACGCTGGCTTTTGTAGATTTGGTTTGAATATAGATTCCTCCACATAAAACCATTGATGAATCAAACAATTGTTAGTTAAGGCAGATAGGGGTATAAAGGAGCTTATTTGGCGGCACTATGAGACAGGATGTCGAATGCGAGCCTACAAGGATGTATTTGCACCGTCCGCGAAATAAGCTCCCTTATGCCCACAATAGTATCTGAAAACATTTTACTTTTAGAATTAAAACTATGAATAAACTATACCAACCACAAATTATCGAAAAAGCTACCCAAAAAATCTGGGAAGAAACCAAAGCCTTTGAGGTTACAGAAAACCCCAACAAACAAAAATTTTATTGTCTATCAATGTTACCCTATCCTAGCGGCCATATTCATATGGGTCATGTACGCAATTATACCATTGGGGACGTTATCTCTCGCTATCAAAGAATGTTAGGAAAAAATGTCCTCCAACCACTTGGATGGGATGCCTTTGGACTACCAGCTGAAAATGCTGCTTTAGAGCATAAATTAGCTCCTTCTGCTTGGACCTATCAAAATATTGAACAAATGCGAGCTACAATCAAGCCTTTGGGCTTTGCAATTGATTGGTCTAGAGAGTTTGCCACTTGCACTCCAGAATATTATAAATTCGAACAAGAGCTATTTTTAAAAATGTATGAGAAGGGACTAGCCTATAAGAAAAAATCTTTGGTAAATTGGGACCCTGTAGACCAAACCGTGCTTGCAAACGAACAAGTAGTTGATGGTCGCGGCTGGAGATCTGGCGCCTTAGTAGAACGCAAAGAAATCTCACAATGGTTTTTAAAAATCACCGCTTACGCTGATGAACTCCTAAATGAGTTAGACAACCTAACCGGATGGCCAGAACAAGTACGCACCATGCAGCGCAATTGGATTGGAAAATCTGAAGGATTAGAAATATATTTTCCTCTAGCCGAAAGTAATGAGAAGATCACGGTTTTTACTACAAGACCAGACACTATTTTTGGGGTAACTTTTTTAGCGATTGCGCCTGAGCATCCGCTGGCAATACTCTCCGCTAAAACTAATGAAAAAATATCTGCTTTTCTTCAAAAGTGTCACAATATTAAAAATTCTGAAGCAGAATTGGCCACCATTCCAAAAGAAGGTTATGACACTGGAATTTTTGCTATCAACCCATTAAATGGTGAGAAAATACCTGTTTGGGTCGCAAACTTTGTTCTCATGGAGTATGGGAGTGGCGCCGTTATGTCGGTTCCGGCACATGATGAGAGAGACTTTGAATTTGCCAAACAATATGGTTTAAAAATCAAACAGGTGATAAAGCCTTCTGATAACAGCCCATGGGATATAAGCAAAGCGGCATTTACAGACCACGGAATCCTGTTTGATTCAGGGGATTTTTCTAACTTGAACTTTACTGAAGCCTTTGCAGCCATAACTGACCATGTAGTCAAAAATAAAACCGGCCTACATAAAATCAATTATCGGCTACGTGACTGGGGTGTATCACGCCAACGCTATTGGGGAGCACCGATTCCAATTATTAACTGCACTAAGTGCGGCATAGTCCCTGTGCCAATAAAGGACTTACCAGTAGTTCTACCTGAAGGGATAAAATTAAATGATCCTAAATCACCATTACTAAGCTTAGAAAGCTTCGTTAATACCACTTGCCCTAAATGCGGTGGTAAAGCTACGCGCGAAACTGATACCTTTGATACTTTTATGGAATCATCATGGTACTACGCCCGTTACTGCTGCCCAGATCAAAATGATTCTATGTTTGATGAGAGAGTTGATTACTGGATGCCTGTTGATCAGTACATAGGAGGAATTGAACACGCTATTTTACATCTTTTATATGCTCGTTTTATTTATAAAGTAATGCGCGACGAAGGTTTAGTAAAACATGATGAGCCTTTTACTAATCTGTTAACTCAAGGAATGGTATTAAAAGATGGATCAAAAATGTCAAAGTCAAAAAAGAATACGGTTTCTCCAGAAGAACTTCTTGAAAATTACGGAGCAGACACAGTACGACTTTTTATAATTTTTGCTTCTCCACCCGAGCAATCTTTAGAATGGTCACATAGTGGCATTGAAGGAGCACATCGCTTTTTAAAGAAACTATATGCTTTTGCTATAAATAATGAAAAAGCGATAATAGATTATAATGTGCAGCCAACAAAACCTGGGCTAATAGAGGATAATCAAGCACATAACCAAATTCATTCAATCTTGCATCAGGCAAATCTAGACATGGGACGCCTCCACTTAAATACTGTGGTCTCAGCAGCCATGAAACTTATGAATTTACTGCAAGCACTACCAAACACGCAAAATAATAATAACTTGATTGGTGAAGGATTCAGTATTCTGCTAAGACTTTTGGGACCAATCACCCCGCATATAACGCACTACCTATGGAACGAATTAAAATTTAATGGTGATATTTTAGATGCACCCTGGCCCCAAGTTGACATTAACGCACTAACAAAAAACAGCTTTGATTTGATCATACAAGTAAATGGTAAAGTCCGTGGTAAAATAAATGTATCTGCAGATACCGATGAGGAAACATTAAAAATCACCGCACTTAAACAAGAAAACATTGTACGTATGATCGGTCAAAAACCGGTCAAGAAAACAATCATAGTGCCACAAAAATTAATCAATATTGTACTAGAATCTTAGGCGTAAAAAATATATGACAAAACTTAAAAGCCTCAAGTTTTTTACCATCATAGTCTTACTATCTATTGTTGGCTGTGGCTTCACACCTCGATCAGCCAACTCACTGCCGCCACAACTAAAGCAAGTATACTATCAAACGACTAGTCCTTATGCTCTTTTTGATGTTACTTTTAAAAGAAGATTAAAAGTGGCGGGGGTTACCCTGCTTCCAAATCCTGTAAAATCGTCCCCAATAATAAATATTAGCTCTAGTTATGGCTACAGCATTAATAATCCAGCCTCTAGCACTCAAGCGCGAGTTTATAGCTTAAGTTACACAGCTACCATTAGCATCAGTGATTGCAATCAAAAAACATTATTAGAGCCTAAAGTAGCCACAGTTACTCGAGATGTTGTGCTACAGGCCAGCGAGATATTTGCCACTACCCCACAAATCATTGTGGTTAAACAAGAGATGGCACAATAACTTGTTACTAAAGTATTTAATATCTTAGGAGCTAGTAAAACATTTCAAGCTCTAAAAAATTCAGCCCCATGAAAATTCAAATAGAACAACTTAGCGGCTCTTTAAAAAAAAATATATCACCCATATATCTAGTCAGCGGCGATGAGTTTTTACTACTTCAAGAAGCATGCGACACCATCCGCAAACATACCGCTGAGGCTG